>JBGSHH010000947.1:0-7834 GCA_041752355.1 Pirellulaceae bacterium
GGGCAGTTCAAGCGCGTCTTTGAATTCAAATATTGCCTCGTGAGCCTTGCCAACCTGCGGATAAATGCCCCACGCCGTTTGCGGATTGCCATCGATGGCCCGCAATACGCCCCAGCCCTCTTGATCGAAATCGGCCACGGCGCGGGCGATAGGAATAGTCGTGTCGCCTATCGAGGCTTCGATTTCCGACAGGTGCAAGTTGCCGTTGTCCTGCCGGCCTGGACCTTTGAGTGGGAGCGAATCATGGGTCAGCACTTCCAGCCGAATGGCGGTTACCTTTAGCAGCGTGGTGGTCCCGCTAAAAACATAGGTATCGCGTTCCGGTCGCGTGCCGCCAGAGAGAAAGGAACCATCGTCTTGTTTCGTAAGCGTCGAGCCATCGGTGGCAGTGGCCTCTTTGACATTCAAAGGTTCCCACAACGCGGGACGCTCTTGCAAGCTTTGCTCCCAGGCCGCAACTTGCGCTTGAATCGGTTCGCCAAGTAACTCGGCGCGCAGTGCCGGCGTGAGCGTGGCGAGTTGTTGTGTACGGGTTTGCAGGGCGAGGCGACGCTGTTGCACGACGGGATCGGTGTCGTAACTGCGATTGGCACGCTCGACACCAGCGAAGACGGCTTGCAGCGCGTAGTAATCGGCTTGCGGAATGGGATCGAACTTATGATCGTGGCAGCGAGCGCAATGCACGGTGAGACTGGTGACATTGCTCATCACATTGGTGAGCATGTCGTCTCGATCGAGATAGCGACCGATCTGCCGATCAATGGTGTCTTCGCGGATATCGCGGAGTGTGCTTTCATCCCATGGTCCCGCGGCCAGGAAACCGAGCGCTGCAATCGCCTGAGGGTCGTGCGGCGCGACGACATCGCCAGCGACTTGCTCGCGGATGAACTCTCGATAGGGCTTGTCGTTGTTGAAAGCTGTGATGAGGTAGTCACGGTACGGCCAGGCGTTCTCGCGGATGCGATCCTGGTCGTGCCCGTGCGTTTCGGCGAAGTGGGCGGCGTCCATCCAATGCCTCGCCCAGCGCTCGCCATAGCGAGGCGAAGCAAGCAAACGATCGACCATTTTCGTGTAGGCGGCGGGATCGGTGCTAGCGACGAAGGCGTCGATCTCGTCGGGGGTCGGAGGCAGACCGATTAAGTCGAAGTACACACGGCGAATCAGTACGCGGCGATCAGCAGGTGGCGCGGAATGCAGCTTCTTTTCCGCGAGTGTGGCGCGAACAAAGGCATCAATGGGATGCTGAGCGATCGTTGGCGGTGTGACGGGCTTGAGCGGTTGGAGCGACCACCAGGCCAGCTTGTCGACGACTTTAACACTGGCGGAGTCAGGCCATTTCGCCCCTTGATCGATCCAGGCGCGGAGAATGCCAATTTGCTCAGCGGTGAGTTTCGGACCTTTGGCCGGCATGTCCATGCCATCCACCTGGCCAGCGACAAATTGAATCAAAGGGCTATCGGCGCTTTTGTGTGGGATGATATTGGGAGCATAACTCTCCCCCCCTTTGAGCGCCACTTCGCGCGCATCAACCCGATACTCGCCTTCTTGTTGCAGCGGGCCGTGGCATTTGAGGCAAGATGCCGCGAAGATCGGTTGCACATCCTTGACGAAATCGATTTCGCGCTCGGCGGCAGGCGGAAGCTCCGCGGCCGACAACGAACAGGAGAACAGTATGAGCAATGAGGCTGCAATCGCACGTCGCATTTCACGACCTCCAGGCTTGCGTGATTTGATCAGCGGCGGCTTTTACTTGTGCTCCGACAGTGGCGAAGGCGTCGCGCGGCAAGCGACGGGCGGGCGCGGAAACCCATAGTGCCGCCAGCAAGCTTTGATATTCATCATAAACGGCCGACGCGACGCAGTGAATGCCTTCATCGGCTTCGGCATAGTCGGTCGCATAGCCGACATGTTCAATGCGTTGACACTCACGCATCAGATCGGGGCGCTTCGTGATCGTGCGGTTGGTCGAAGGGGTGAGCGGCAGTGATCGCAGGAGCGACTGTTGCTCAGCCGATGGCAGGCAGGCCAAGATGAGTTTACCGGGGGCGTTGTTGTGCAAGGGGAATCGCAATCCGACATCGACAGCGATGCGGAGTGCATGCCGACCGGGAACTTGTTCGATGATGATCCCTTCGTGGCCAGCGTGAATGCCCAGTTGGACCGTCTCGCGCGTGAGATCGCGCAATCCGCGCATGGAGGGCAAGGCGACTTGGGTGAGACTACGTTCGAGACGCTGGGGTTGCCCGATGGAGAGCAGTTTTTGCGTGAGCGTGAAACGCTGCGACTGCTCGTCACGCAGGAGATAGCGTCGCGACAAGAGCGTTTGCGTGATGCGAAACACGGCACTCTTGGGAAGTCGGAGCTGTTCGCTTAGTTCCGAAAGCGTCAGCCCAGCCGGTTGCCGCCCAAGCAATTCAAGGATATCGAGTCCGCGATCGAGCGCAGGCACACTGCCGGGGCTAGGGCTGACGCGGGCCAATCGCGGCGTAGTGGTTGTTAGTGCCATAGATAGAACAGATAACATATATGGAACTGAGATGCAACCAAAAAGCAGGCCGCTCTCCGTGAGGACAGCGGCCTGCAAGAGGTGAATCTGCGGCAATCTTGCGCCGACTAGGGGTTCGAGAGATTAAACACCTGGTTGGGCGATTTCTTTTCGTTGTTGTTGAGGAAGCTATCGAGAACGAAGATGGCATACCAATCGGCATCGGCTTCGCCATTGATGTTGTCGGCCTGGCCATCGTCATCGGCATTGCTGATGAGGAGGTCCATGGCTGCCTGACGCTGGCTCGTGAACCAAAGCGTGGCAATCTCTCGAATCGCTTCATCCGAATCGTCAACCAGCAGATCGGCGTAGATCAAATCGGCCGAGTTGCCGCCCAATAGCGCGTCAAAGCCCTCGCCACCAATCAAGACATCCAGTCCATTACGGCCAGTGAGTTTATCGGCACCATCGTCTCCGGCGAGTGTGTCGTTGCCATCGCCACCATCTATGGTGTCGTTATCTTCACCACCGCGCAGGAAGTCGTTGCCTGTGCCACCATAGAGCGTGTCGTTGCCACCGTGACCGTAGATGAAGTCATTACCGGCGTCGCCGTTGAGATTGTCTTTGCCGGGACTGTCGGACATTTGCGGTACGCCGTCGGCATCGAGGTATTCGTCGCCGAAGATCATGTCGTTGCCGTTGCCACCGCTGGCCGTGTCGTTGCCACCCCCGCCGTAGATCATGTCATTGCCATTGCCACCGAGCAAGCGATCGGCACCTTCACCGCCATCGAGCGTGTCGGCGTAGTTGCCGCCTGCAAGATAGTCGTTGTCGTCGTTGCCATAGAACTCGACTCGCAGGCTGTTGCTGCCGGAAGCGGTAATGGTGTCGTTGCCACGGTTGCCATACACGACCACGCGATCGGTCACCGAGAACGGTCCGAAGAGTCCGCCGTTGTAGCGAATCTTGACGCCCCCTTCCACGATGATGCGATCGGCCGTGTTGGTGCCCGCGACGTAGAGCGTGCCATCCTCGACGACAAAACGATCGACGGTGAGCGTGACGGTCGCGGTATCGCTGAACTCGCCATCGGAGAGTTGATAGACGAACGAATCCACACCGCGATAATCCGAATCAGGTGTGTAGAGGAACTCGCCGGTCAGCGGATCGAGGATTTCCACCGTGCCGTGCGCTGGCTGGCTGACGATGGTGACCAGTCCGTCGTTGTCGGGATCGATGTCATTGTCTTTGACCGTATTGGTATAGGTCGAGTTCATCAACACCGGGCCAAAGGTATCATCGATGGCGTCGACGCCGTTGTTGCGAATGAGGGCGACATCGTTGCCGGTGCCAAAGCGGTTGCCAGGGTCGTTGTAGGAGATGAAGAATTTCTGGCCACTGACCGTTAACACGGAGCCTTCGGGCAAACTCGCAAAGTTACCGACGGTGGGATCGTTGCCATCGTTCGCGATGAGGACAAAGATTTGACCAGGGCCGGAGACGAAGTTGGGTGTGACATTCAGCGTCGCATTGTTGATAGTGACGGTGCCGGTGACGATCTGTTGATCGTAGCCGGTGCCGGGTGTGGGGCCATTGAGAACTGCCGCGAACGTGGAACCGGCAGCCAGCGTGAGCGAACCGCTGGCGAAGTCGCCAGGGGTGCCACCGGGAGCGAGCGTGGCGGTACTGTTGACGGTCAGTTGGCTGGTGATTGAACCATCGCCTGCCAGCGTGCCGCCGTTGACGGTCGTCGCGCCGGAGTAGGTGCTGTTGCCATTGAGGATGAGCGTGCCGGTGCCGATTTTGGTCAGCCCACCAGGACCACTCAACACGCCCGTGAGCGTGACCGTGAAACCATTGGTATCAATGATGCCAGCATTGGCACCGGTGCCGCTCAGTGTGATTGGGAGCACCGTGCCCCAATTTGCCGTCGCCCGAAGTGTACCACCGAGTCCGCCGAAGTTCACAGCGGCGGGACCAGTCGCTTCGTTCACAATGCCACCCGCACCAATGTTGAACACACCACCAGCGACGGTGAAGGTGCCATTGCCATTGACATTACGGGCGTTCACCACACCTCGCGATACATTCGCCACACCACCGGTTTGGTTGAAGATGCCGGTGCCGTCGATAGCCAGCGCGAGTTCGGCGTTGTTGTTAACGTTGAGCGTGCCGCCGCTGAGGTTATAGGTGCTGGTGTTGTTGGGCCAGTGACCGATACGAATGCCGTTACCTTCGCCATCGACACCGGTGGTTGTCACCGTGCCGCCGGTTTGATTGAGATTGGCGACCATGCCAGCGACGGCAGGTCCGGCGTTCTCGCCCATCAACACGAATTGCGAAGTAAGTCCGGCGTTGTCTTGCACGGTGAGCGTGCCACTGCCAGGCTGCGTGCCAGGAATGCCGCCTTGCGAACCAGGGCTGACACCGACGCGTGTGCTGCCGCTGACATTTGTCACACTGCTGCCTGCCAGCACCAGGTTGCCACCTGCGGCATCCAGGGTCGCCAGAGTATTTGTGCCGCCGGTGGTATTAAGCACCAACGTGCCGGGGCCGACTTTTGTCAATCGTTGACCAGCACCGGAAATCGGGGCCGTCAGCGTCAAAGAACCCGAGGCGTTGCTACCGTCGATATTTGCGGCACCGGTAAGCGTGAGGTTGCGATTGGTAGTCGCCGCGCCCGCACCACTGTATTGCAGTGAACCGCCTGCGAAGACGACACTCGTGCCGGCGCCGAGGCCGCTCGCCGTACCGTTGTTCTGGATGTTGGCGACACTGAGAACACCACCATTGATGGCCGTTGCTCCGGCGTAAGTGTTCGCGCCCCCGAGCGTCAGCGTACCTGCGCCGACTTTGTTCAGGCCGCCCGAGCCATCGAGAACGCCTGAGAGATTGACATTGAAACCGTTGGTGTCGAAGGTCACCGCGCTCGCGCCGTTACCGTTGAGCGTCATCGGACGCGTGGAATTCCAGTTAGCCGTGGCGCGGACGGTGCCACCTGCACCACCGAGATTGATCTGCGTGCTGGCGTTGCCTTGGATGCCCCAGTTGCCGAGATTCAACGTGCCAGCCGTTTGGGTGAAGGTATCCGTTCCGGCGGTGTCGCCGCGATTGTCGAGCACCATGCCGGAGGCATTGATGGTGCCGCCCGATTGATTCATGATGCCGCCGCCATCGATGCCGATGTAGACCACACCATTCTGTTCGCCGCCACCAAACGGATTCGTTCCCGGCGACGCGGCCGTAAGATTGAGCGTACCGCCACTGATGTTGTAGGTGCTGGTTTCGTTGGGCCAGTGACCGATGCGCAATTGACCGGAGACGTTCATCGTCGCGCCGGTTTGATTGACGGTCCCAGGGAAGCCATTTTGCTCACCGAGGAAAAGATTCCCGGTGTTGACAGTAGCGGTACCCTGCAGATTCAGTTGTGCGCCAGCGGTGGCAATGCCAACGCCGATACTGCCGGATTGAATCGTGGCGTTGCCGCCGAAAGTCGCGGTACCCTGGGTGACGTTGATGGCACCAGCGATATTGAAGAGCCCTCCTGTAACCGTGAGCATGTCGTCCTGTCCCCCGATTGGACCGGTCGCGCCATTGGCGTCGACTTCGACCGAAGCGGCGTTAGTCGTGCCGCCGGTTTGATTGAAAATGCCCACGCCATCCCAGCCAACGTTCAACGCATTTGTGACGTTGAGCGTGCCGCTGGAGATATTGTAGGAGCTAACATTATTCGGCCAATGCGCGGTTCGGATGCGGTTGTTGACGTTGAACGTGCCGCCAGTTTGATTGACGATGCCGACAAAGCCATTCGCGTCACCAATCAGAAGTTCGTTGTTGGTGGTGAGCGTGGCGGAGCCTTGCAAATTGAGCGTGCCGGTGCCGAATCGTCCGACGCCGATGCTGCCAACCGAAGTAACATTGGCGTTGCCGCGGATGGTGGCGGTGTTGGCGTTGACGATCAAGCCGCGCGCGCCGATGTTGGTTGTGCCTCCCGAAATATCGAGCGTCGCACTGCCATTGATATTGCGATGATTGACGACGATGCCGGGGGTGTTAAAGGTGCCGCCGGTTTGATTGAAGATGCCTTCGCCATCGACACCCATCGCCAGATCGGCCCCGGGGTTCGTGATGTTGAGCGTGCCACCCGAGAGGTTGTACGTGCTCGTTTCGCCCGGCCAGTGACCAAGCCGAATGCCAGCCGCTTCGCCATCGATGCCGTTAACGTTGAACGTGCCGCCCGACTGGTTGACGACACCGGGCCTGCCTGCGCCCGTCGCGCCGATATCGACCGTGCCGCTCACATTGATGTTCACGGTGCCGCTGATATTTATCGATCCGCCCGCCATGAGGATCGATGCGGCGTTGAACGTACCGCCGCTAAGATTTGCGAAGTCATCTTGCGCGCCAACTGGTGCGGTGAGGCCGTTGCCATCGATGATGAGTTGTCCGACATTGGCGTTGCCACCAGTCATGGTCAGGACGCCGACGCCATCCCAGCCGATATTGAAAGCGTTGGTAACGTTGAGTGTGCCGCCCGACAGGTTGTAGTTGCTGACATTGTTTGGCCAGTGGGCATTGCGAATCCGATTGAGGATGGTGAATGTTCCGCCCGACTGATTCACGATGCCTGCCACTCCATTGGCATCACCGATGTTCAATTCATTGTTGGTGGTGAGTTGCGCGGAGTCTTGAATATTGAGTGTGCCCGTCGCGTAGCGACCGATGCCGATGCTGCCGGTGGAAATCACATTAGCGGTGCCGCGAATGGTGGCCGTGTCGGCCGCCACAACCAGGCCTCGGCCGCCAATATTGGTCGTGCCGCCGGAGATGTCGAGCGACGCGGTGCCATTGGCGGTGCGGTGGTCGACCCAAATACCAGGCGTATTGACTGTACCGCCTGTTTGAACGAATAAGCCGACGCCGTCGGTCGAGATGGCGATATCGGCAGTGGGATCGGTGAGATTGAGCGTGCCGCCGCTGATCGTGTAAGTGCTGGTTTCATTTCCCCAGTGCGCCAAGCGAATGCCTGCATTCTCACCCGAAGTGCCCGTAATATTGACCGTGCCGCCCGCTTGATTGACGAAATTGGTCTGCGTTGGGCCGCCGTTGTTGTCGCCCATGCGAATGTCGTTGGTCGTCAACAACGCACTGTCTTGGATATTCAAGGTGCCGCTTCCACCGCCGAGCAGGTAGAAGTCGTTGGCACCCACGCGAGTCAGTGCCGTGGCCGAAAGATTGACGTTATCCCGCAGGAGCAAAGTTCCGCCCGCGACGTTTAATTCGCCTACCGTTCCCGTCGTATTCCCGCCAAGCGTAAGCGTGCCCGGGCCGATCTTGCCGAAAACTTGT
>JBGSHH010000948.1:0-3427 GCA_041752355.1 Pirellulaceae bacterium
ACGCGCAGAATCACCCACATCAACAGCCACGTCATGACGATCTCGAGGATCAACGCTTGCCACCATACACCGGTGGGGACGGTTTGGCCAAGGGTGGTGGCGGTGGGATAGATCAATCTTAACAATCCCGCCGCTGCGATCGCCCCCAGGCATTGCACGACGACATACGGCAGGACCGGCTGCCAAGGGCTGCGCCGGGCGGCGGCAAAGCCAATCGTCACCGCCGGATTGAGATGCGCGCCGCTGATATCTCCCAAGGCATGCGCCAGCGCCATCACCACCAGGCCAAAGACGAGCGAAACGCCGACGTGCGTCACTTTGCCTTCAGAAAGCTCATTGGCGACAATCGCGCCACAACCAGCGAAAACCAAGGCGAAGGTGCCGAGGAACTCGGCGATGAGCTTATTCATGAAACGACTCGCGACAAGGCGGTTGATCGACAGCGACACATGCTCGCAACGTTCTAATGGATATCAGAACGTGCTGTCAATCGGTCCGCCCACTGGCTCACTTCAAGAACTGCAAATTCTGCTGCCGGATTTTAGCGGCCGCTTCATCGTAGAGAAACGGCAGGAAGACATATCGCTTGCCACGCGTCACCGGCAGCGCTTCATGCAATAGAGAACAGGAGAAGACCACCTCGCCGGTTCGCCAGGTGAAAAGTTAGGGGCAGGCATGAAGCAGCGAGATATCCTAAAGGCCTTGTTTACCCTTAGGACAATAGTAGTCTCACTGCGGTTTCTCACCAACCACAATCTTGACTTCCACATCGGCCGCCGCACTGGCGACTTTGGCATCGGCAACGCTGGCCGAGAGCTTGAGACCCTTATAGTCCCCTGCCTTGCTACCGTACTCGAAGCTCAGTGGCAAGGTGAACTCCGTTTGATCGGGCGGCACCACGACGCTGGGCACCATCTTCACTTCGCCAGGCAAACCGCCGAGGGTAATCGTCACTGGCTGCGTAAAGCCTGCGGCGCGCGTGATCTTGCCTGTGAACTTGCCCGTTTCGCCGAGTCCCGCTTTGCCTTCGGCTTGCGGCGTGCTGGTGAGTTCCAGCGTAAAGGGCGCGGTGGGTGTGAACGTGCGAGCGGCAGTACTGGCAGCGGCGAGCACGTTCTTTCCATCGGCAGACAGCAGTTCGGCAATCGCCACCACGGTCCAAGGTTGTTGTGATAAGTCGCCAGGGATCAAGAGCGTTGCGGCGGCATCGGCGACTTCCGGCGTGAACGTCGGCATCCCTTCCGCCAAGCGCAGCGCGCGATCGACGTCATCAACCTCTTTGTCTTGATTGTTCTCTTTGATCTTCTTCTTAGGCATCACTTGCGTGGTTTGTAAACGCACGCGGATATTGCCGGCGGTCCCTGCCGCGCGAGTCAGCGCTAGCGAGAGCGGCAGCTTATCGCCAACGAAGACATTCGCATTGCCAGCATCTTTCCACGCAATATTGATGGCCGCCGGCGCGACAATCGCTACACCGACTTCATGGCGCCACGCTGGCTGATGACGCGAGGCATTGTTGGCCGCCGGAGTGAGCGCGTAACAGGCGAGATTCACATTCGCTTCCGTAGCGCGGACGACCAACTGACCGACGCTCTGCACGGGAGCGGCGCTGACGGCCGTGAGCGTGAGCAACGTGGAATTGACACCAGCAGGGATCACCTCGCCAGCGAGTTGGATCTCGCCTTGTGCGCCTTCCAGCGTGATCTTCAGCGGACCGTTATAGTTGCCGCGCATGACATTGACAGGCAACACGACCGTTCCGCCCGCAGGGATTTCGATTGTATTGCTATCGATACTGGCAGAGATCATGGGGGCAGCGGTGTCGCGAATGGTCGCCCGATAAACAAAGGCATCGCCAAAGCGATGTTCCATATCGCGGACGCAGACGAGCAGTTTATCCACATTGGCCGGCACAGTGAAATCGAGCCCGGGATCTTCGGTTCCTGGCTGATCGTCGTTGCGCGCCAGTTCGCCCCCTTGCGCGTTGCGAATCACGAGCACGCCATCGAGCATCGAACCGAGTTGTCGTGCTTGAACATCAATGCGGAGCTTCTGTCCGGCGGTCACCGGCACGAGATATTGATCTTCTTCCCCCTTGGCGGCAATCACGCCGCTGATCGCGCTGGGCACGGCGGCGAGGAGTTGCTGCTGGCCTGCGGCAGGCGGCGTTTCGACCGCTTCGGCATAGTCGCTGACGACGATGTTCGGCAGGCTGCCGCTGAAGAGCATGTCGGCCGGGATCGTGATGGTGCGCGCACCGGCGATGGCCATGGACGTAGCATCGATGGAGGCCGTTTGTTGTGGCGCGACATTGGTCGAAGTATAGCGCAGATCATTCCGCGTCCCTTTTGTCACCCCCAGCGGCAGCGTGAAATCGGCATAGCTTAGCGCGCCAACATTCATGTGAAAGAAGCCAGGACCCCCTCCGCGATAGAGCAGATCGTGCAGTTCAATGGTGTACGTATCATCCGCTGGCAGCGTGATCGCCAGGCGGGCGTCGCCACCCAACGGATGCTGCGGAGGCGACCAGGCGATTTGCTTGCCGTGGCTATCGTAAAGTCGTACCACGGGCTTGAAGTTCGCGCCCATCCGTTGCGCCGCTACATCCACCACCAGCGGCGTCCCTTCCTTACCAGCGAAGCTGGTCTTGATGATCTGGCCCCCAGCTACCGCGCCGGTCAGGCTCACCGGCAGCGCGGCGATCTGTTCGGCGACAGGCAATTGCGGCAAGCGTTCGACCCCCAGCATCAGAGGCGGCGAAATGCCTGCCGCGCTGCCGATGCGTACCGGATAGATGCCCGGCGCGACGTCGCCAGCCAAGGTGACTATCAACGTCAAGGCGTTGGCCGTGGCGCCGGCCACCACTTCTTGCTTGGCGATCGGAAAGGGCGCGATCAGTTTCGGTTCCGGCGACAGGCCGCTTCCTTGAATCGTGATCGTTGTCGTGCCACCGATTTGCAAACCGCGCACAGAGACGTTGTTGATGGCGGGTGCGGCCAGTGCCGCATTGGCAAGTAGCAGCCAAGCCATCATGAGCAGCCAATGGCACCGGCGAAGCGTGGTGGAGGTCATCGGTCGGTTTCCGGCGGGAGAGAAAGTAAGGCGGGAAGCAAACGGCGAGCGAAAAACGAAGAGCACGCCTGGGTGCAAGCGTGCTCTTTTGGTTCAGGCGCAAATCGTTTCTTGACGATTAGCCGAACGGATTATCATCGGCAGGGACCGCCGGCTTGTTCTCCGGCGCCGGTTCGGCAAACGGGTCGTCTGCTGGCGCTGGCTGCGGTGCCGCCTTGGGAGCGGGAGCAGGCTCGGTAAACGGACGCGGGAAGTCCTGTTCCACGAATACGTGCACTACCTCCTGCGCGGCGCGTCGTCGCTTTACTACCCGGCCTGGTACAACGAAGGGCTTGCAGAGATGCTTGCCACGGCG
>JBGSHH010000949.1:0-6599 GCA_041752355.1 Pirellulaceae bacterium
GAATCCCTTACGTCCCGGTCGCTTTGAGCCCCGCGTACGCAAACGCCGCCCGAAGAACTACAGCCTCATGAAACGCCCTCGCGCCGAGTTGAAGAAAGCCCTGGAAAAACAAGGAGTTAACGTGCAAAGTTAGTGGCATTCCACCCTGGTTCATTTATGTACCCTTTCACGCCGTGCATACACCGGTCGACGCGCCTGAGGAGTTCAAACGACTATACGATGGTGTGAAGTTTCATGATGATCCGGCCCAGCAGGATTCTCGTGTACGCATGGCCGCGATGGTTTCGCAGATGGACGCCAAAATTGGTCAGTTCGTCGCCGCTTTGGAAAAGACCGGTCAACGCGATAACACTTTAATCGTCTTCACGAGTGACAATGGTGGCATTGAGTCGCTGAAAAACGCGTACGTGGGCCAAGTCGGCGATTCTCCGCTCAATAGCGAAAATGACCCGTTACGCGGGCAGAAAAACACGCTATACGAAGGGGGAACGCGTGTTTGTGCGTTCGCCAACTGGCCTGTCAAATTGAAGGCGAGTAAGTTCACCACCCCAATGCATGTCGTCGATTGGTTTCCTACCATTGCCGCTTTGACTGACTATAAGCCAGCGACCGACCTGAAATGGGATGGCGTCAATCAATGGCCTGCCTTAACAGGCAACGTCAAGGATTCTCCGGCACGGTCGATCTATATCGCCATGTCAGGCGGTCGTTCGCTTCGCCAGGGAGATTGGAAACTAATCGCGCCCAATAAGGGAGTACCGCAGCTTTACAACATTGCCGAGGACCCTTACGAGAAGCACAATTTGGCTGAGTCGCAACCAGATCGAGTCGCAGCGCTGCGTAAGCAACTCGCGGAGTTTCAGGCAGTTGACCTTGCGAAACTGCCTGAGGACTTGGTCGGCTTGCCAAAATGATCAACTGCTTGTCGATTCCGACATCAGACCCCCTTTGGCGACCACGACAATGCCACTATCGGTAACCGTATAGCCATTGGCGCGGTCTTCATTGGGATCGAAGCCAATCCTCGCGCCCTCGGGGATACGCACATGTTTGTCGATAATTGCGCGACGAATTTTCGCATGGCGCCCAATCTCGACATCTTCGAACAACACCGAGTCGTCCACTTCCGCCCAGCTATTCACACGTACGTTATAAGACAGCAGCGAGTGTCGTACGCGGCCACCGGAGATGATTGAGCCAGCACAAACGGCGCTGCCGAGCACTTCACCGACTCGACGTTCCGGTCCGGTTGTGGTCGTGAATACAGTCTTTGCTGGTGGCCACGGCGGATTGTAGGTATGAATGGGCCAGGCTTGTGAATAGAGGTTAAGCTCCGGCTTCACGGCGACCAGGTCCATGTTGGCTTCATAGTAGGCATCGATGGTACCGACATCCCGCCAATAGCGTGTTTCGCCTGTCTCGTGATCCCTGAAGGGGTACGCTTGCACGTTATGCGTCTCGATGATCGAGGGCAGAATGTTCTTGCCGAAGTCATGTGCGCTATCTGTTTTGGCGGCGTCGGCGCAGAGCAACTCGTAGAGGAAATGGGCGTCGAAGACGTAAATACCCATCGACGCAAGAAATCGCAGGGGATCGTCCGGCATTGGCTCGGTTGTGGTGGGCTTTTCAATGAACTTGCGCACGCGCCATTGATCATCGACTTGAATCACGCCGAATTCTGGACTGTACTCAAGTTCTAATGGCAAACAAGCGAGTGTGGCGACGGCGCTGGACTGCATGTGCTGCGTGAGCAACTGACGATAGTCCATTTTGTAGATGTGGTCGCCGGAAAGAATCAGCACGTACTTGGGACGGTAGCGTTCCAGCGTGTAGATGTTTTGATAGACCGCGTCAGCGGTGCCGCAGTACCAGCTTTCGTTAATTCGCTGCTGCGGTGGAACGGTATCAATGAACTCGTTTAGTTCGCGATAGAGAAACTTCCAACCCAAATCGATATGCCGATCAAGGCTGGCCGCTTTGTATTGCGTGAGTAGCAGAATACGTCGCAGGCCGCTGTTGATACAGTTCGACAGTGTGAAATCGATAATGCGATAGGCGGCTCCGAACGGTACCGAAGGTTTACTGCGATCACGGGTGAGCGGTTCCAACCGTGTTCCTTTCCCGCCCGCCAGAATGAGGGTGAGGACGTCGTTCATCGTTGCGGGCCTTTCCATAGTGGCAAGCGGTTGAGGGCACACTCCAGGTGCTCCTGCAGATTGTGCAGTCTACCAGTATTGAATTCCTCAGAAAACATCTGGATATAACACAAAATATACTAACAGCAATATTTCGTGTTGTAAACATAACTATGTAGGTATAGAATACGACCGTGGTGGCGAAATCGACCAATTCAAGGGAAGCGAACCTTATGGACGTCGAGCAATTGTCGTTCGAGGCGCTGCGCCGAATTATGCGGGCGGTTGACGTGCATTCGCGCACGTTGCTACGCGATCATCAGCTCACAGGGCCACAACTTAGCGTGCTACGTGAATTGGCTCGTCATGGCCAGGCTCCGATTGGCACGCTAGCTAAAAGCACGTTCTTGGGTGCGCCTACCGTGACCGGCATCGTCGATCGACTGGAACGCCAAGGCTGGGTGACGCGGGTCGCCAGCAAGGAGGACCGGCGGCAGGTCCTGATCACCATTACGGATCAGGGGAAGCAATTGCTGGAGCGGAATCCGCCCCTGCTCTTGAACGCCTTTCGGGGCAATTTGGCGCGGTTATCCGAAACCGAACAGCTGCAGATCTGCCAGGTCCTTCAACGTGTCGCGGGGATGATGGAACAATCCGCCCCCGCTAGGGCCGATAGTGATGCTGCTTCACCCCCAACAATACCCGACGAGCGTCTGTCAGACAGCAATAGCACTTCCGAATAATTCGAGATTCTATTTGACAGGACTCGGCCATGAACAAAACACTTACATCGCCAGACATCCGTGATACATCACGCAAAATGTCCTTCGCGAAGGAACCCGCCAAAGCGGTCGAACAAGCAAAGGCGTCCGCAGGCTATGCCGAATTGGAAAACGTCAATTGTGGCGTAGAATCAGAGAAGTTCATTTTACGTGGTATCGTGAGCAACTCTCACCCTAAACAACTCGCGCAGCAGGCGGCGTTGCGAGTGGTAGAACCGGCCAACTTTCTCCATGACATTCACGTCAAAATAGCACGATAATTCGCCTAATTCGATTGACCTCGATACCGAGGTTGTGATTATTCTAGCTCTCTATTAGTTGGCACGGGCTCTGGCGGAGTCAGCAAATCGAGAAACCGCAACATTGATGAGGAGATTTCGAGATGACAGCGTCAGAGGGACGGAGCCGGGTAGTTATTGAGGGCATTCGCCCGGAAATCGACGGCGGGCGATTTCCCATCAAACGCGTGGTGGGGGAACGTGTGCTTGTCGAAGCCGACATCTTCGGCGATGGTCACGATGTCATTTCCGCTGTGCTGCGTTATCGTGTCGGTAAAGATTGGCGAGAAGTCGTCATGACGCCGCTTTGGAATGATCGCTGGCAGGCAGAATTCGTCGTCGACGAGGTCGGTAACTATCACTACACCGTTTCCGCTTGGATCGATCGATTTCGGACCTGGCACCACGAACTCCACAAGCGAGTGGCAGCAGGACAAGTGACGGCCGTCGATTTGGCGATTGGCGCGGATCTGGTCGAAGCCGCCGCTAAGCGCGCCGCTGGTGAGTATCGCGACAAATTCCAGGAATGGGTGCGGCGTTTGCGCGACAAAGAAGCGATCAATCACGCGCAGCAGATCTGCGAAGATCCCGAGCTGGAATCGCTCATGAAGCAGTACCCTGCGCGTGACTTCGCCACGACCTACGAGCCCGAACTCGTCGTGACCGTCGATCGTGAAAGGGCGGGTTTTAGTTCCTGGTATGAAATGTTTCCCCGCTCCGCCAGCGATCAGCCAGGCAAGCATGGGACGCTTAAGGATGTGGAAGCGCGCCTACCGTATGTGGCGGAGATGGGGTTTGACGTGCTGTATCTACCGCCGATTCATCCCGTTGGAACGGCTTTTCGCAAAGGCAAGAACAACACCACCGAAGCTGGGCCGGAGGATGTCGGCAGTCCATGGGGCATTGGCGCGAAAGAAGGTGGACACAAAGCAATTCACCCCGAGCTTGGCACGCTCGACGACTTCAAACGCCTCGTTGCCGCCGCCGATAAACTGGGCATCGAAGTCGCCTTGGATATCGCCTTTCAATGCTCGCCGGATCACCCGTATGTGAAAGAGCATCCGCAGTGGTTTCGCCAACGCCCCGATGGCACCGTGCAATACGCCGAGAATCCGCCGAAGAAGTATCAGGATATTTATCCTTTCGATTTCGAAACGTCGGATTGGAAGGCGTTGTGGATGGAGCTCAAGAGCATCTTCGATTACTGGATCGCGCAGGGCGTGAACATCTTTCGTGTCGATAATCCTCACACCAAGCCCTTTACGTTTTGGGAGTGGTGCATCGGCGAGATCAAACGCGAACATCCCAATGTGCTCTTCCTGGCGGAAGCTTTCACACGCCCCAAGATTATGTATCGTCTAGCCAAGCTGGGCTTTTCGTATTCGTACACGTACTTTTCTTGGCGCAACACGAAGGACGAGCTCGCGTCCTATCTCAACGATCTCACGCAAACCGAAGTACGCGAGTACTTTCGGCCCAATTTTTGGCCCAACACGCCGGACATTCTCACCGAATATCTGCAAATGGGCGGTCGCCCAGCATTCATGGCGCGACTGGTTTTGGCGGCGACACTCAGCCCCAATTATGGCATCTATGGCCCTCCCTTTGAGCATTGCTGGGGTGCGCCCTTCAAGCCTGGCAGCGAGGAATATCTCGATTCCGAGAAATACCAAATTCATCATCACGACCTACAACGGCTCGACAGTCTAAGCAGTTTCATCGCCCGCGTGAATCGTTTGCGACGTGAGCATCGCGTCTTGCAAAGCAACGATACACTTCGATTTCACAACGTCGACAATGATCAACTGATCTGCTACAGCAAGATGTCGACCGATCCCGCGGAAGTCATTTTGGTCGTGGTCAACCTTGATCCGCATCACAAGCACGCGGCCTTCGTGGAACTGCCGCTGGCAGAACTCGATCTCGATCCAGCGCATCCTTATCAAGTCCACGACTTGCTCAGTGATTCGCGATTCCTCTGGGATGGACCGCGCAACTTTGTCGAACTCGATCCCGCCATCGTACCAGCGCATATCTTTATGATTCGTCGGCGCGTGCGCACGGAGAGAGACTTCGAGTATTACTTGTAGCGGCACGTACGGAAACAAACGACATTGACGGGAAAGGATTGAACGTGGCACCCAGGACAAGCGAAAAGCACGCCAACATCATCACATCGGGCCTAGGACGCGATCCGCTGTGGTTCAAGGATGCCGTAATCTATCAGTTGCATGTGCGGGCGTTTTCGGACGCTAACGGCGACGGCATCGGCGACTTCCAAGGCCTGACCGAACGGCTCGATTATATCCAGGGACTGGGTGTAACCGCGATTTGGTTGTTGCCGTTTTTTCTGTCACCGCTGCGCGATGACGGCTATGACATCGCCGACTATACGCGTATCAATCCAGCCTATGGGAATTTGCGCGATTTTGAAACCTTTCTGCGCGAAGCCCATCAGCGCGATCTCCGCGTCATCACGGAAATGGTGATGAATCACACTTCCGACCAACACGAGTGGTTTCAGAAGTCGCGCCGCGCCAAGCCGGGCGATAAGTGGAGGGACTTTTACGTCTGGAACGACAATGATGAGCGCTATCCAGAAGCTCGCATCATCTTTCAAGACTACGAACGCTCAAACTGGTCGTGGGATCCCGAGGCGCAAGCGTATTATTGGCATCGCTTCTACCATCATCAGCCTGACTTGAATTTCGATAACCCCGAAGTTCATCAGGCGATGTTCGACGCGATCGATTTTTGGCTGGATCGTGGCGTTGATGGCATTCGTCTGGATGCCGTGCCTTATCTCTACGAACGCGATGGCACGAACTGTGAGAACTTGCCAGAAACGCACGACTTTTTGAAAAAGCTGCGAACGCACGTCGATGAAAAGTACACCGACAAGATGCTACTGGCAGAAGCAAACCAGTGGCCGGAAGATTCGGCGGAATATTTCGGCCAAGGGGCCGAATGCCACATGAACTTCCACTTCCCGCTGATGCCGCGCTTGTTCATGGCGATTGAGCGCGAGGACCGTTTTCCGATCATCGACATCCTAGAACAGACGCCGCCAATCCCGGACAACTGCCAATGGGGAATCTTTCTACGCAACCACGATGAACTGACGTTGGAAATGGTAACCGATGAAGAACGCGACTACATGTATCGCGCTTATGCCGACGATCCACGCGCTCGTGTGAATCTTGGCATTCGTCGTCGTTTGGCACCATTGTTGCGAGATAATCGTCGCAAGATGGAATTGATGAACGGTTTGCTATTGTCGCTCCCAGGGACGCCAGTGATTTACTATGGCGACGAGATTCCCATGGGAGACAATATCTCCCTGGGTGATCGCGATGGCGTGCGCACGCCGATGCACTGGACCGACGATCGTAACGCCGGCTGCT
>JBGSHH010000950.1:0-21010 GCA_041752355.1 Pirellulaceae bacterium
CAATTCTAAAATCTGACATGAAATTCGAAACGCTCCGCTGGGCTGGCGATCTTGATGGTCACCTGGTTTTAATCGATCAAACATTGCTCCCTGGCGAAACCAAAGAACTTATTTGCCGCGATCTGGAAACGGTCTTTGAAGCTATTCGGTCGCTGCGTGTGCGCGGCGCTCCCGCGATCGGCATCTCGGCGGCATATGGCGTGTGCGTCGGATTGCAACCGCATGTGACGAAAGACAGCACCGCATTCATTACGGCGGCAAACGAGGTCATCGACTATCTCGCCACTAGTCGTCCCACAGCGGTGAACTTGTTTTGGGCGCTCGAACGGATGCGCACCAAAGCGTTATCTCTCTCGGCGCAATCTCCGCGCGAGATCCTCGCCGCACTGCTGGCAGAAGCCAAAGCAATTCACGAGGAAGATCGCGTGATGTGTCACGCCATTGGTCGCTTCGGCGCGGAACTCATCCCCAGCGGCGCAGGCGTACTGACGCATTGCAACGCTGGCGGGCTCGCAACCGCGGAATATGGCACGGCGCTATCGGTCTTCTTCACTGCGCAAGATCAAGGCAAGCAATTGCACGTCTTCGTCGACGAAACACGGCCGCTCTTGCAAGGAGCGCGACTTACCGCCTGGGAACTGACGCAGCGGCAGATTCCCGCCACGCTGATTTGCGACAACATGGCGGGGCAAGTGATGCGCGAGGGTCGTATTCAAGCGGTGGTCGTGGGTGCCGATCGCATCGCTGCCAATGGCGATACGGCCAATAAAATCGGCACCTATAGCGTCGCCGTGCTGGCGCATGCTCACGGCATTCCGTTTTATGTCGCCGCGCCGACGAACACCTTCGATCTCTCGCTCGCCAACGGCGAAGGCATTCCCATCGAGCAGCGCAAGCCGGAAGAAATCACCCACGGCTTCGGTCGCCAAACAGCGCCCAGCGGCGTCGGCGTCTACAATCCAGCGTTTGATGTCACGCCTGCCAGGCTCATTAAGGCGATCATCACCGAACGCGGCGTAATCGACCCCGTCACTAAAGAAAGCATCGCCGCCATGGTTGCCAGAGCGTAACGCTACATCACCGCGAAGTAATTCTCTGTGGCGAAGTCGAAGTACTCATTGGAAAGCTCCAGCGGTTGCTTCATGTACAGACAGTAGTTGCGCACTTGCAGCAGCAAATCGCGCGGCTGGCAACAACGAAACGGTCGCCCTGTCTGGCGATAATAGCGCTCGATCAAGTAGTCGATCGGCTCATCGGCATGTTTGAAGCCGATGATGGGGCACATAATCTTGAACAGCGCCCGAAACTCGTCTTCGCTAGGATTGGTGACTTCGATCTTGTACGGAATTCGGCGCAAGAACGCGTCGTCAACGAGATCCTTGGGCTCAAGATTGGTCGAAAAGATGATCAATTGATCGAAGGGCACTTCAATCTTCTTGCCGTTGGCGAGATTCAAGAAGTCGTAGCGCTTTTCCAAGGGTACGATCCAGCGATTGAGCAATTCATCGGTCCGCATCCGTTGCCGACCGAAGTCGTCAATCACCAGCGTGCCGCAATTGCTCTTCATTTGCAGGGGCGCTTCGCTGATGCCGGTCGAGGAGTTGAACGTAACTTCGAGATTATCCATCGTCAATTCGCCACCGACGACGATCGTGGGTCGTTTGATGCGTACCCAGCGGCGATCGATCTTGGTTTGATCGAGCAACCCTTCTCCCTTTTGCAGCGGCGCTTCATAGTGATTGCTCGGATCGAAGACGCGAATGATTTCGCCATCGATACCGACGGCGCGCGGAATCCAAATATGCTGGCCGAACGCGCTGGTTACTCGTTCCGCGATGCTGGTCTTGCCATTGCCAGGGAAGCCGTACAAAAACAAACCGCGACCCGAATTGATCGCCGGGCCCAGACGCGTGAGCATCCGTTTGTTGATGAGCAGGTCGCTAAAGGCGCGCTGCAAGTCTTCCATCGTGGGATGCTGCTTCTCGAGCGACTGGGCTTTCACGCTAGCGCAGTAGTCTTCGAGCGATACCGGCGCGGAACCGAAGTACGTACAGTGTTGCGAGAGACGCAAGGCACGCTCGCGGCCCAGATCGGTGAGCTGATAGAGATAGTCGTTCATCGGCGCGGACGACTTGTAGACTACCAATTGCTCATACTTCAAGCGGCGCAGCAATTCATCGATCAACTTAAACGGCAGTTTCACTTGATCGGAGATGCCGCGTCCAGTCGCGTCGCCGCACGACAGCAAGTATTTCAGCGCGAGCGCTTCGACTTCGCTCTCGGTCAGCATCGCGGCTTCAATCGACGTTGGCTCCTGCGGAATGAATTCGTCGGGCGATACGGGAACCTCTTCGGTCGGCTTGGCTTTGGGGGCCGCCGCTTCTGGCTTGCCGCTGGTGATGCCGTTGATCCGCTTTAAGAGCGAATCGAGTTTGGCGTCCTCCCCGGGTTCATGCGCAGGCGTTTTCGCGGCGATCTCGGCGTATGGGTCGAGCTCGCTGCCATTGTGCTTGCTCGCCAATCGAGCCAATAAGTTGTCGGTAACGCTGGACATGGTTGTGCTTCCCCAATGAACACAGTTTCAGGCAATGAAACATACTTCCATTCGGGGGACGGTCAAACGAACCAAGCTGTCCGATTTGTCAGCAAAATTTCGGCAAGAATTGCTCCGCACCCCGCCTAACGGCTCCCGCAGGCATCGCTCCGCTTTCGGGCGATAGGCGAATTCGTTACAATCGCCGTGAGTGCTTCGCGGTGGCCGCGTCCCTCTCCGCCCTGTCGTTCTAACTGTCTTTCTGCAAGTGAGTTGCGATCCATGAGCTCCACGCAATTGGTGTTTGATTCGTTTCACGCCCGCGACACCTTCGAGTCGGGCGAAGGCCAGGTCGGCATCTACCGATTGTCGAAGCTGGAGGAGCAAGGGCTGGGTGCGGTCTCGAAGCTTCCTTTTTCGATTCGCGTATTGCTGGAAGCCGTATTGCGCAATTGTGACGGTTATGCCGTCACGGCCGACGACGTGAAGAACCTCGCCGCCTGGCATGCCCCCAAGCCTGCGGAACTCGAAATTCCCTTTCATCCTGCGCGCGTCGTGTTGCAAGACTTCACCGGCGTGCCGTGCGTGGTCGATCTGGCCGCCATGCGGGAAGCGATGAAGCGTCTGGGTGGCGACCCCAAGAAGATCAACCCGCTGGTGCCGGTCGATTTGGTCATCGATCACTCAGTGCAAGTCGATGCCTATGGCAATGGCATGGCGCTGCAGACCAATGTGGAACTTGAATTCCAACGCAACCGAGAGCGTTATGAGTTCCTTCGTTGGGGACAGCGCGCGTTCACCAACTTTCGCTGCGTGCCGCCGAACGTCGGCATCGTCCATCAAGTGAACCTCGAGTATCTCGCCAAAGGAGTGTTCATCCGCAAAGACCAGCTCGGCCCCGTCGCGTTGCCGGATTCGCTCGTAGGCACCGATAGCCACACCACCATGATCAACGGCCTGGGCGTTGTCGGTTGGGGCGTCGGCGGTATTGAAGCCGAAGCGGTGATGCTCGGTCAGCCGCTCTACATGCTGATGCCGGAAGTCGTCGGTTTCGAACTCACTGGCGAGACCGCGCCCAGTGTCACGGCCACCGATCTCGTGCTGACCATCACGCAAATCCTCCGCAAGGCGGGCGTGGTCGGTAAGTTTGTCGAGTTCTTCGGTCCAGGCGTGGGCAAGATGTCGCTGGCCGATCGTGCCACCATCGCTAATATGGCGCCTGAATATGGTGCGACGATGGGCTACTTCCCCGTCGATGATGAATCGCTGGTTTACCTGCGCCGCACCGGCCGCACGGCCGCCGAAGTGCAACTGGTCGAGCGGTACTTCAAAGAGCAAGGCTTGTTCCGCGTCGATGGCCACGCTCCGCTCAACTATTCGCAATCGCTCAAGCTCGACCTCAGCACCGTCGAACCATCCATGGCGGGACCAAAACGACCGCAAGATCGTGTGCCGCTGTCGAATGTCAAAGCGCAGTTTAGTGCCGCGCTCAAAGCGCCGGTCGCCGAACGGGGCTTCGCACTGGATGACATCGCACTCGCCAAGACCGCCACCGTCCTAGACAATGGCAGCTCCACCGACATCACGCACGGCGCCGTCGTCATCGCTGCCATCACCAGTTGCACCAACACCAGCAATCCTTCCGTGATGCTCGCCGCAGGCTTACTTGCGAAGAAAGCGGTCGACAAAGGCCTCAAAGTGAAGCCGTATGTGAAGACGAGCCTGGCTCCTGGATCGCGCGTGGTCACTGATTACTTCGAGCGATCCGGCCTGAATGTAGCGCTCGACGCGCTCGGCTTTCAAACGGTCGGCTATGGCTGCACCACGTGCATCGGCAACAGCGGCCCACTCCCCGATCCCGTCGCCAAAGCGGTGGAAGAAGGCAAGTTAGTGGCGTCGGCGGTGATCAGCGGCAATCGCAACTTTGAGGGGCGCGTGAATCCGCTCGTCAAAGCCAACTATCTCGCCAGCCCGCCGCTGGTGGTGGCGTATGCTTTGGCCGGTTCCACCGATGTCGATCTCACCACCCAACCACTCGGCCAGGATCAAGCCGGCCAAGATGTTTTCCTCAAGGATATCTGGCCCACAAAGCAAGAAATCGCCGACGCCGTCGAGTCCTCGATCCTGCCCGAGATGTTCGTTGATCAATACGGCCACGCTTTTGAGTCGAACGAAAAGTGGAACGAGATTAAAGTGGCCGAAGGCGATCTCTTCGCCTGGGACGAAGATAGCACTTACGTGCAAGAGCCTCCCTTTCTAGTCGGCCTGACGCGCGAACCCGCGAAAATCACACCCCTGGCAAAGGCCCGCGTGCTGGCGATGCTCGGCGATTCGGTTACCACCGATCATATTTCGCCGGCAGGCGCGATCGCCAAGGACAGTCCGGCTGGCAAGTTCCTGATCGATGCTGGCGTGCCGGCGTTTGACTTCAACAGCTATGGCTCGCGGCGCGGCAACGACCGCGTCATGCTCCGCGGCACGTTCGCCAACATCCGTATCCGCAATCAACTCATTCCGGGTGTCGAAGGCAATTGGACGCGCCACCTGCCGAGCAACGAGAAGCTGACGATCTACGACGCCGCCATGAAGTACAAGGCCGAAGGAGTCCCGCTCGTGATTCTGGCCGGTCAAGAATATGGCACCGGCTCCAGTCGCGACTGGGCCGCCAAGGGAACGTACCTAATGGGCGTCAAGGCGGTCATCGCGCAAAGCTTCGAACGCATTCATCGCAGCAACCTCGTCGGCATGGGTGTGCTGCCGCTGGAGTTCCCCACGGGGCAATCGGCCAGCACACTCGGCCTGACCGGTGAAGAGATTTTCGACTTCGAAGGTCTGGATGCTTCGCTCGCGCCGCGCTCCACCATCACCATCCGCGCCACCGCTCCTGATGGCTCGGTGAAATCGTTCCCCGCCCGCGTCCGCATCGACACTCCGGTGGAACTCGACTACTACAAGAACGGCGGTATCCTGCAAACGGTGCTGCGGAAACTGCTGGATGCCTAGCGTCCGTGCCCCGGCACGGGAAGTAAGGCGTCCTCGCCCACTACTTCCCGAACTTTTTCGTGTCGGGCCGATACCCTCGGCCCGGATCGTGTCGCGATTCTTTCTTCTTGCCCTTCTTCTTCTCGCCAGTGGGAATCGTGTGGACATAGTTGCCGGCGAAGCGCTTGTTGGCGTCGGCGCGGCGACGGTCGAGGGCTTCCTTGGGCGCTTTTGCCGGAATCAGGGCGTCGCAACCACTGCCAATCAAATCCTGACGACCGGTCGCTAGTAAGGCCTCGCGGACTTCAAAGTAATTCTCCGGCTTGAAGAATTGCAGCAAGGCTCGTTGCAGCTTGCGATCCTTCATTTGCTTGGCGATGTGAACCGGCTTCTTGGTGAAGGGGTCGATGCCGGTGTAGTACATGGCGGTGGCAACGTCGAACGGCGCGGGGATGAAATCCTGCACCTGATCAGGCTTATAGCCATTACGTTTGAGAAACACCGCCAGATCGATCATCGCATTCAAATCGCTGCCAGGATGGCTGGAGATGAAATACGGAATGATGTACTGCTTCTTGCCTGCCTTGGCCGATTGCTCGCGAAAGCGCTCGCTAAACTTTTCGAAGTCGTCGTTCTTAGGCTTGCGCATCAGGTTGAGGACGTTGGCATCGGTATGCTCGGGCGCGACCTTGAGATGCCCACCGACATGATGCTTGACCAGGTCTTCCATATACTCCGGCGAGTGTCGCGCCAGATCCATGCGAATGCCGCTAGCGACAAACACCTTCTTGATCCCAGGCGTTTCGCGCGCTTCTTTCATCAGCTGTACGAGCGGACCATGATCGGTCCCCAACAGCTTGCAAATCGTGGGATGGACGCACGATTGTCGCCGACAAACGGCTTCCACCTCGGGCTCGGTACAGCGCATTTGATACATGTTCGCTGTCGGTCCGCCGATGTCGCTGATGATCCCTTTGAAGTTGTGATCTTCCGTCATGGTGTTGATCTCGTCCAGCACTGAATCTTTGCTGCGCGATTGAATGATTCGCCCTTGGTGCGTGGTGATGCTGCAAAATGTGCAGCCACCGAAACAGCCTCGCATGATCGTGACCGAATCCTTGATCATGTCAAAAGCGGGGATCGGCTCTTTATAGATCGGATGTGGCCGCCGCGTGTACGGCAGGCCATAGATGCGATCCATGGCGGCTTCGCTGATCGGAAATGCGGGCGGGTTCGCAACCACCGCCTGCGTGCCATGCCATTGCACGAGCCGCCGGGCGTTATAAGGATTCGTTTCGTTGTGAATCATCTTCGTCGCTTCGGCGAAGAGGGGCTTGTCGGTGCTCACCTGATCGTAGTTGGGGAGCACGAGCGCATCTTCCGGCACTTTTTCCGAAGCGCCTAACGCATACGCCACGCCACGCATGTCGCGCAGGTCTTTCACGGTCTCGCCTCGATCAAGCCGGCGCGCCATTTCCAGAATCGATTCCTCTCCCATCCCAAAGCCCAGCAAATCGGCTTTGCAATCGAGCAGGATCGAACGGCGGACCTTGTCGCTCCAGTAATCGTAGTGCGCCAAACGTCGCAGGCTGGCTTCGACACCGCCCGCGATGACCGGCACCCCTTTGTACGCTTCGCGAGCGCGCTGGCAGTACGCGAGCGTGGCCCGATCGGGACGTTGACCAATGCGACCACCAGGACTGTAGGCATCGTCGTTGCGGACTTTGCGATTGGCCGTGTAGTGATTGATCATCGAGTCCATGTTGCCGGCGCTGATCGCGAAGAACAGCCGCGGGCGACCAAACGTCCGCCAGGCATCGCACGACTGCCAATCAGGTTGGCTCACGATACCGACTCGAAATCCGCCAGCTTCCAGCACGCGCCCCAAGATCGCCATGGCGAAGCTGGGATGATCGATATACGCATCGCCCGTCACGATCACCACGTCGACTTCATCCCAACCGCGTTCTAAAGCCTCGGCTTTGCTCATCGGCAAAGGGCGAAGTTTCAGGCGATCGTAAGGCACCGGCACCGGCAGCGCCGACAAGGGATCAGCCAAGGTACCGGCCTGATTCACGATGGGGAGATTCACAATGGACATGGCATGCCGAACTGCAAAGACAAATGGCGGACGCGAGCCGATGCGGAAACGCTCACTCCTCATTCTAGCGGCAATCGCCATTTCACAAGAGCAAAACCACCGCTATTTCTCCAACTTCGACACCACCTCCCCACTCCCTACATTTCCACATCCCCTCTATCATCAAGAAAACTCCGCGAATTCGCTCCCATGCCCACACCTGCTTCCCACACCATCCGCATCGCCCCCGAGCAGGATCAAATCCCCCTCGGCACGGCTCTCAAACGGGGCCTGGAGGGAAATACCTGGTCCCAAATTCGCAAAATGCTGGAAACCCGGCACGTGCAGGTGAATGGGAATCTCTGCATTGATGAGAATCGGCGACTTAACGCGGGGGACGTGGTGAAGGTTTGCGACCAACCGCAAGCCCCACCTCCCAAACAGAACAACGTCAAAGTTCGCCATTTCGACAAACATGTGGTGGTGGTCGAGAAGCCCTCCGGCATGACGACGTTGCGCCACAACGAAGAACAGGATTGGCCCAAGAAGCGCAAAGACATCGCTCCTACCCTAGATGAACTTTTGCCGCGCATTCTCGGCAAGATCGAAAAGAGCGCCCCGCCGCCACCCTCCAAGTCCAAAGATCGTCGCTTCCCGCATGGGCGACGCGAGTCGCTGCCGCAAGTGAAAGCCGTTCATCGGCTCGATCGCGACACCAGCGGCTTGATGATCTTCGCTCGCAGCATTCAGGCGGAACGACATCTCATCGATCAATTCCGTCGTCACACGGTGCTGCGGAGTTATCTCTCGATCGTCAATGGTGAAGTCGCTGGGCAGACGATCGAATCGCGTCTGATTCGCGATCGGGGCGATGGTCGGCGCGGCAGCACGAAAGACAAGAGCGACGGACAGCGCGCGGTGACGCATGTCAAACCGCTGGAACGCTTAGGCGATTACACGCTGGTCGAGTGTCGCTTGGAAACGGGACGCACGCACCAGATTCGGATTCATCTCTCTGAACTGGGCCACTATGTCTGCGGCGACAAGATCTACTGCCAACCGCTGTTCGAACCAGCCAAAGTCGATCGGAGCGGCGCGCCACGCCTGGCACTGCACGCGCAAGAACTCGGCTTCGTGCATCCTATCACCGGCGAACACCTGCATTTCACAATGCCATTTCCGCCCGATCTAGCGGCATTTCTCTCGCAACTGCGGAAACGTGTGCGGCGGGATTCGCTCCCCACAGATTGACGCCGCGTCACCAGCAAAACACAATGCCAGTGGGAAACGTTGCTCCGATTTGAACCTCAGGTGAAGCTATGCCGCGCATGTTTGGACAATTGACAGCAGGACTGTTACTGGTGACGCTCCTGGTACTGACAGGCTGCGGCGGAACTTACGATGCGCGACTTGCGGAACACAAGACCGATCTGTTCGCGGGACGGGGCGGCACTGCTGGGGCGAATTCCGGTGCGCCACCGGTCGCGGCCGGTACGATCTCCACGGATCCCCTGCTGTACGGTGCACCGTACGAGATCACGTTACCCACCGGCACGGCAACTGGCGTCAAATTGCAATTGCCCAAACCGTACGTCAAAGACAATGGTGCCGCCGACTTTGCAAATACAGATTCGCTTGGCGGGACACGTGTTACGCCGGCGAACGCCGATACGTCGCTCATGACGCATTTTTATCAGGATGGTAGCGGCAAGATGTTGCCGGTCATCATCATCTACACGCGCGTGACCAGTGGCGTGCAGGACACGGCGGCGCGACTGCGCGAAGAGACGAATATCATCAACGCGCTACCTGAACCCAAGCCAGCTTTTGTCGACTTCACGACTCCCAGCGGTACGTTCCGTAAGCTGGAATTGATTCGCCCGGCGCAACTGCCGGTGGGAAGCGTCGATGGCCCCAAGGAACAAATCGATGCGGCGTGGCACCTTTATAACATTACCACCACAAAAGAAGTCGTATCGCTGCAAATCATGCTCCCCAATTCAGCGATTAATTCGTTCGACTATCTCAGCGCGATGAACGCTGGCATGAAAGCGATTAATTTGGGCCCGAATGTGCTCACCGGGCCAGTGCAGTAAAGGACATTGTTCCGGCTAGACTTTCCCACGATGTTGCCCATCCGCTTGGCCATCTTCCAGATCAACGGCGTCGATCATGTCTTGAATCTCCGCCATCGATAGCACCTGCTTGTCGCGCAGTAAACGCATCGTTGCGGCGAGATACAAGCGTAATTCGGCCACTTCGATTTCGAGTTGCTTGATCTGCGCATTGGTGTCCTTGGAGCGACGACGCTGCGTCGCCACCTGCGAATCAAGTTCCTGCAACGAGTCCGCCAGGTCCTGGATATCGAATTGTTGTCCGACATTGCCGAGCAGAAAGAGACGTGCCCAACCCATAACTCGTTACTCCGTGAGAGTTCAGATGAGTACGTGCTAGCGACGGGAATGAGAGCCGCGCGCGCGAGAACTACCCGCAACAACCAGATTTTTCCCAGGCAGGCGGGACGCCTACCCCACGTTAAGGCACCACGACCGGTTCCGCTGGCTTGGCGGCGAGTTGATGCAGTTGCACCGGCTTTTGCGCGCGATTGGCTTCGATGGCGAAGCGCTCTTGTGCTTCGCTCATCAGTTCGTAGCGCACGTTGCGCTGACGAGGGATGTAGCCCAATTCGCTGATGGCGTCGCGCATTTGATCGAGCGAAAGAAAATGCACGGTCCCCGCTTCGGCAACGACATTCTCCTCAATCATCAAGCTTCCCATATCGTTTGCGCCATACAGCAACGCGAGCTGGCCCACCTTTAAGCCTTGCGTGACCCAGCTCGATTGAATGTTGGGAATGTTGTCGAGATAGAGCCGCGATACGGCCTGCGTCTTGAGGTACTCGAACGATCCGGTTGGCGAAACGTTCGATAGGTCGGTGTGTTCTGGCTGAAAGGTCCAACAGATATACGCCGTGAAGCCGCCTGTTTCGTCCTGCAATCGACGCACGCGTTCCAAGTGCTCGATGCGCTCCGCCAAGGTTTCCACATGGCCAAACATCATCGTCACGCTGCTCTTGCCGCCAAGTTCGTGCCAGACCCGCATCACATTCAGCCAATCATCGGTCATCACTTTGCCGCGGGTGATTTCGCTCCGTACGCGGTCGACCAGAATCTCCGCGCCACCACCAGGGATGCTTCCCAGGCCCGCTGCTTTAAGTCGCTCCAAGACCGTGCGAATCGGGAGTTTGCTCACCTTGGTGAAGTGATGCAGTTCCGGAGGGCTGAAGCCGTGGATGTTCACCTGGGGGAATTTGCTTCGGATATCGTGCAGCAATTCCTCGTACCACTCGAGTTTATATTCCGGATGCAATCCGCCTTGCATCAAGATCTGATCGCCCCCCAGCGCGACGGTTTCTGCGATCTTTTTCAGCAGTTCCGCGCGGGGCAAGACGTAACCTTCCGCATGACCTGGCTTGCGATAGAACGCGCAGAAATCGCAAACCGCCGTGCAAACATTGGTGTAGTTGATGTTGCGGTCGATGTTGTACGTGCGATAGTTCTCGGGATGCAGACGACGCGTGACAGCGTCCGCCGCCCGTCCCAGCGCCGTCAGGTCGTGCGACTCCAAAAGCGCCAGGCCTTCCTCCGGCGTGATGCGTTGGCCGTCGATGGCTTTGTCCAAGATCGAACTAGGTCGTGTGGCAATCATGGGGTTCTAGATCCAAACCAGGCGGCGCTAGTCCAAGCTGCGCCGCGTGTTGATAGTACAAGGTCAGACCGCGCTGTTCGCGGCGACCAAGATGAAAATGCAAGTTGTGCTCAAAGTAGTTCAACACCTCGGCGGCGCTGAGGCCGACAGCGGGCGCTTCGGCGACGGCGATCTCCTGCAGATTCGTCAGCCCCTCGTCGCGAGATTCGTTCAGTGCCAGTTCCAAGTTGCCCAAATCGACGCCGGGACGGGCGACCCACATCGCGAACACAAAGGAGGTCTCTGACCAGCGGCACCACTCTTCCCCCAAGTCCCAAATCTCGACGAACTTCTCTTCCGGCGGATGAATCGCCCGATCGCCAATCATGAGTACGGCGTCGGCGGTCGTATCGACAAGTTTCATCCCCAGCGGAAATGGCTGCCGTTGCGGTTCCAGTCCAAAACGCTCTTTGAGCAAAATCCGCGACAAGGCAGCGCTCGTCCGCGAGCCTTCATCGAGCGCCAGCGTGCGAACTTCCGCCGGCGGTTTACGAAATAGTAGCTTGACGCTCAACACGGGACCCCGGCAGCCGATGCAAGCATCGGAAACGATGGTGTAGGCCGGGTTTTGAAAGAACTCGATCGAGGGAATCAACGCCACATCCAGTTCGCCAGCGTTCAAACGGTCGGCCAGTCGACTCGGCAAGTCGAAACAGAGGTCAAGCGCAGGGAATCGCTCCGCCAGACCATACACCAGCGGCTTGGTGTTGAGGTAGGAGACCGCTCCTACGCGAATTTTCGGCGAACCATTCATTTCTCGACCTGTCCAGTGACGCAATCCAGCGGCGATAACTAGTGTCGCCAATAGACTTTGTGAAAATCTTCACGGACGAAATTATCGCTCCCCAGCACAGCTTCGCCAAGGGGCGACCGGCGTGAAGAGTGACCACAATGGATTAACCGCACTGGATACGTATCGGTAACACGCCCAGGCCCTCGCATCGCGGGCTGCAACGGACTTTTCGTTTGGTACAATACGATTCTCGTCGCGACAAGCGCGCGACGGGGCTGATGGATCAGGAGCCGAACCGTGCCGCATCGCGCGGTTCGTGGGTACTCCGCACGACCTGTTGTAGGCGCGGTGGCCTCAGAAATGTGGATGCTGGAGCGCTAATGGCTATGACTTCTGTTCCCGGACCTAACGATTCCCGTCGCGTAGCCCCGCACGAAGAGACCATCGTCAGCAATGAGAGTGGTGCCGGCAGCGGTAGCGGCAGCAAGCTGTCCGGTAGTCGCGGTGGTTCGCAACACGGCAGTTTGCATGCAGCGGAGGCGATCGCGCCGGTCACCGCCGAGGATTTTGCTCATTCGCTCACGGCCAGTGGCTTGATGACGCGCGAAGAACTCGATTCCTTCTGCGAAACTCTCCCTAACCGTGATTCCGTTGACGACGCCAACACGTTAGCCGACCTGCTCGTGCAAGCCAACAAGCTCACGACGTATCAGGCCGATAGCGTGCGACTGGGTCATACGCGCGGGCTCGTGCTGGGCAACTACATCATTCTGGAAAAACTCGGCGAAGGCGGCATGGGGATGGTGTTCAAAGCCCGCCATCGCCTGATGAAGCGAATCGTCGCCATCAAAGTGCTGCCTCCTTCGCTCACGAAATCGGCCGACGCTGTCGCGCGCTTTCATCGGGAAGTGGAAGCAGCCGCGAAGTTACAGCATCCCAATATCGCCGGAGCCTTCGACGCCGATCAGGCGGACGGCATCCACTTCATGGTGATGGAGTTCATCGAAGGACCCGATCTTTCCGCGCTCGTGAAATCGGCGGGACCGCTGACGCCGCCGGTGGCGATGAATATCATTTCGCAAGCCGCGCGGGGACTCTTGCACGCGCACGAACATGGCGTCGTCCATCGCGACATCAAGCCTGGCAACTTGCTCGTAAACAGCAATGGGGTCGTGAAGGTGATGGACATGGGGCTGGCGCAGTTGCAGTCGGCGGAAGAGAACAACGGAGAAAAGGCGGAACTGACGCAATCCGGTCGGATCATGGGGACCGTCGACTACATGGCCCCCGAGCAAGCCTTGGATGCGAAAAACGTCGATCAACGGGCGGATGTCTATAGCCTGGGCTGCACGCTGTACTATCTGCTGTCTGGCAAGCCGATGTCACCCGATGGCACGCTGACGCAAAAGCTGCTTTGGCATCAAACCGAACCGGTGCCCACACTCGCCAGTGTGGCGCCGGAACGGCCGGCAGCGTTGGAATCGCTTTATCAACAGATGGTCGCGAAGAAGGCGTCCGATCGCGTGGGCAGTATGGCCGAGGTCATCGAGCAACTTGATCCGCTCTTGGAAAACATTCCCGCGGAACAACTGCAATTGCCCGCCTTGGGCTTGGAACTCAGCAGCGAACCAGGTTCGCAAACGGACTATTCGGGACGTGGCAAACTGACAATGGTCGATCGTGGGACACGGACCGATGTGGGGAGCGAATGGGAAACGGACAATAGCCATCCGCCTGTTACGATGCCCACATTTCCCGTGTCCCATCCCGCGAACTCCCTGGCCAGGCTGTTGCCCTGGGCGGTCGTACTTGGCATTGCCGGTGTGGCAGCAGGCATTGGCGTGTTCATGTTCTTCGTACCACCGACGACCCACAAAGATTCCCCCACAGTCGTCGCTGGGGAAAAAGCCCAGTTGGTGGTCGCCGCCAATCATCCCAACGCGCGCGTCTTGATCAACGACAAATTGCAGGGCCAAACCGACGGTGCCGAGCCCTACAATTTCGAATTGGAACTGGCCCCTGGAGATTACGAGATTCGCGTCGAAAAGGAAGGCTACGCCCCGTTTGCACAAAAGGTCACCTTGCAAGCTGGCAAGCCGCTGACGTTGCAAGCCCAACTCGGCGCGCAACCGGCCACGATCAATGTCACGCTCGACGTGGCAGACGCGGCAGTATCGATTGACGGGCGTCGAGCAGGAACGGCCACCGGCAAGGGTCCGTATCGTCTGGCGATCAGCGATGTGGAACCCGGCCAGCGTCTTGTGCGAATCGAAGCCGAAGGCTACGAACCTAAAGAAGAAATGCTCGATCTTCGCCCAGGCGATAAGTACGATTTGCCGCTCACACTCACCGAGCGCCCCTTCCGCGCGCTTTTGACCAAAGTCTTTGCTAATGCCGACAAGGAAGGCTCCCCACCGGTAACGGTCGCCGATGCCAGCGGGCAGAGCTATCCCGCGCGACGCTGGGCGGACATGCCGTCGAAGTATCGTGAAATTCGCGAACTAAATCTCGACAATAGCGCCGTCCAAGATGCCGATTTGGAACTGCTCACGAAAGCCGAGTCGCTGCAAGCCTTGTCGCTGGCCGACACCAAGATCAGCGACAATGCCGTCAAATCGATCGCAGCACTCACGAATCTCGAACGGCTCAATCTAAGCAGTACCAACGTCGGCGACAAAAACTTGTCGTACTTGTCGAAGCTTACCAAGCTCACCGATCTCGACTTGCGACAAACACAGCTTACCGACGTGGGCATGCAATCCCTGGCGGAACTGCCAGCAATTCAATCGTTGCACCTCTCCGGCACCAGTGTCGGCGATGCAGGCGTGAAAGAACTGGCACAAACGAAAACGCTCCAGACCTTGTCGGTCGATGGGACGCGCGTGACGTTTGTAGGCTACGAAGCGCTCAATCATTTGCCAAAGAACCCCATTAACAAAGCCGAACTCGATCCCGAACTCGGTCTGGCGAATCGCTTATTGCGCGGCGGCGCGGCCATCAAGATCGTGCCGGATGTCAGTAGCCAAGGTGAAAGCATACGCATCGACAAACTCGCCGACTTACCGAGCGAGAAACTGCACGTCACCGGCATCATCGCGCAGGGCAGCAATGTGGTGAACGACGCCTTGCTCGAAGATCTTAAGGTGCTGCCGCAATTGTCCGAGCTCGATTTGGAAGGGAGCGCCGTCACCGAAGTCGGTCTGGCCCACCTGCGCAAAATGCCTTCGCTGCGCAAGATCAATCTCGGCTACCTGCGCGTGGCGAAGAACAGTGTGGATGCGATACGACAAGCCCTCCCCGAAGCTGCGGATAACATCGTTTGGCATGGTCCGCGCGATCGTGTCGCGGCGGAATGGGTGCTAGCGCAAGGAGGCACAGTACGCGTCATCGCTAGCGATCCGATGCTGGTCAGCGACGCCAAGCAGTTGCCGGAGAATCGTGATTTTCGCTTGGATCAAGTGCATCTCGCGAACAAAGCCGACGTGCAAGATGCCGACCTGGCGGTGCTCAAGGACTTGCACGATCTTACGCTGCTGAATTTCATTGGAACTCCCATCAGCGACGCGCGGGACTCAAGCAAATCACGGGCGCAACAAACCTTCACACGCTCTGCTTGAGTGGCGCTAAGACAACGAGTCAATCATTAGCCGTCGTCGCAACGCAGTTCCCAGAACTTGTCAGGCTCTACGTCGCTGATTCCGCCATCGATGGCGCAGGCTTGAATCCTCTCAAGAAGCTAAGCAAGCTGCAACGTTTATCGCTAGCAGGCACGGCGATCAAAGATGCTGATGTGGCGACGCTGGCCGAGTTACCCCAACTGCAATGGCTCTCGCTCGACGGCACCACGCTTTCCGATGGCGCGCTGGCGCATTTGGAGACACTCACGCAATTGAAGGTCTTGTCGCTTGACGACGAAAGCGTCCCGACGGAAGCCGCCATGATGGAGGAGCCACTCCCCGATTCGCCCAAGCGCAAGTCTCTGCGCATTACCGACGCGGGCCTTTCGGAATTGAAAGAAACGCTCAAAACAACCAAACTTTATCACCGGCAACTCGATCCCCAACGCTTGGCGGCACTGTGGGTATTGGAACAAGGGGGAAGTGCGACCGTTTCACATGGTGAAATGTCGGGAATCAAGGTTGCCACCTATGACGACCTGCCCCGTTCGGCTTGCCAGGTCAACACCGTTTCGCTGCGCGATTCGGCTCGTTTCAATCCCGCCGAACTTGGCCAGCGCTTGCGCATGTGCAAGCAATTGACCTTGCTCGATCTGGGCGGAACGAAAGTGGAGAGCAATCATTTGGCGGGACTTAGCGCCCTTACGGAGTTAACATCCCTCAATCTCTCCAACACGGCGGTGAAGGACGATGCCTTTGCACACTTGGGAATGCTGCCGAAGCTGCGCATCCTGGCGCTGCAAGGAACCTTCATCACGGGAAAGGGACTGGCAAAGCATTCCCTGCCGACGCTGACACATCTCTACGTTGCCAACACCGACTTTGTCGATGAGGGACTCAAGCGTCTGCAAGATTCGCCCGACCTGGTGGAACTCGACTTGAGCTATTGTCAGGCGATCACCGATCGCGGCCTGGCGGAAATCGCCGGACTGACGAAATTGCAACGCTTGGAGCTGATCGGCACGCGCGTTACGGATCTTGCCGCCCCCACGCTAGCGAAGTTCGCAGCCTTGCGCCAATTGAATCTCTACGGCTTGCCCATCACTGACAATCTCGTCTCCGCGTTGACGAAGATGCCTGACTTGGTAGAGATCAATTTGACGAAGACCAAAGTCACCGATGCCGCTTTGTCGCATCTCGCGAGCTTTCCCAAGCTGGAGATTGTTTCGGTGAATGGCACAGGCGTGACCGACGCTGGTGCCAAGACGCTCCGCGAAATGGGAGTGAACGTGAAAAAATCCAACGATCCGCCCCAGCGCGATCAAAACACCAGCGGCGTGCCCGGAAGATTCTAGCCGCGATGAGCAAGACATTCCTTGCTCATACACTGGGTTGGTGGGCGAGGAGGGCGGTATTGCCGGCGCCATTAGATTGTGTGGGCGGGCGATCAAGATGGTATTTGTCGATGAGACGATACAGTTTGCGGCGATCGATTCCCAGCACGCGCGCCGTGCGAGTCTTGTTCCCTTTTTCACGTTGCAAGACTTCTACAATCTTCACTCGCTCCAAAGTCGCCAGGTCGTCGACATCCGGCCGCGCCAGACGCAGCGGCGAAGTCGGCATCAGGTCGCTGGTGATTTCGTGCGGCAGGTCCATTGCCTTGACAATCCGATCGTCCGCCAGAATCTTCGCTCGTTCCAAAGCGTTGATGAGTTGTCGCACGTTGCCAGGCCAGGCATACGCTTCAAGCGCCTGCATAGCTGGCGCTTCGATCGTCCAGCCTTCGCCCAAAAAATGGTGGACCAACAGCGGAATATCACCTGTGCGTTTGCGAAGCGGTGGCAGTTCGAGTGACATCACGTTGATGCGATAGTAGAGATCCTCGCGAAAACGCCCTGCAGCGACTTCCTCCGCCAGCTTGCGATTGGTGGCCGCGAGCAGACGCACATTCACGCGGCGCTCTTTAACCGATCCAATACGGCGCAGCGAGCCATCTTCCAGTACGCGCAGCAACTTCGCCTGCAGCGAACCAGGCAATTCGCCAATCTCATCAATAAATAGCGTGCCGGTATCGGCCACTTCAAACAAGCCGGGCTTCGCGGCGATGGCGCCAGTGAAGGAGCCTTTTTCATGGCCAAAGAGCTCGCTTTCCAACAGTGTCTCCGGCAGCGCGGCGCAGTTGATCACCACCAGCGGCTTGTCGCAGCGCGAACTATGGACATGCAGCGAGTTGGCGACTAATTCCTTGCCGGTCCCACTTTCGCCTTGGATCAAGATCGCTTTCTCGCTGGGTCCAGCGCGCTCGATGAGCCGAAAGACCTCCTGCATTGCCCCCGACTTGCCGATCATTTGATGGCTTCGCTCGGTGCGTTTGAGCAACGTCTTAAGCTGACGATTCTCTTTGAAAAGCAAACGCCGTTCGTGAGCCTTATCGACCAGCACTTCCAACTCCGAAAGCGGAAATGGCTTGGTGAGGAAGTCACAAGCGCCGAGTTTCATCGCCTGCACGGCCGATTCGATCGTCCCTTGCCCCGTGAGCATGATGACTTCGCATTCGACATGCTGCGCTTTGAACTTTTCGAGGAGTTCCAGCCCCGACATGCCAGGCATGATCATATCGAAGATCGCGACATCAAACTGCCGCCGCTCAGCCAAACCGAGCGCCTCATCGCCATTGGCCGCCTCATGCACCGCCGCGCCGCGCCGGCGAAATCGCCGTACCAACGTGTCGCGAAATTCGGTATCGTCGTCCACGACCAACAGGTCGAAAGGTGATGTTCCTGACATAGCGCTGCGTCTCCCTGGTTCGATTGCAGGCTATGCTAAGCAAACGGCGCGCCATCAACCTCGCAGGGGCATTTTGCCGGGGAATGGGGGGTAAAACCCGCAAGATTCGAGAAATTGCCTTCGCCCGGCGTGTGCGGAGGAGCGCGCTTTAGCCGATTCCGCACAGGGACACCGTGACACGCTATTCCTTGCCAGCGACCACCGTGAAGTAGCATTCGGCGGCGCGGTCGAGGTACTCTTCCGTGAGCTCGACGGGCATTTCGTGATAGGTGCAGTAATTCACGACGTGCAGTAAAAGGTCGCGCGGCTGGCAACGACGCAACGGGCGACCGCGCGGCGTGTAGTGGGTGTCGATAAGATAGTCGACCATCGCCGGATCGTACGGACAATCCGTTTGCGCAGCGGCCACGCTAAACAGCATGTGGAACTCATCGCGTTCGGGATCGCCTACTTCGATCTTGTACGGGATACGACGCAAGAACGCGTCGTCGGCCAGATCGCTCGGCTCCAAGTTGGTCGAGAAGATAATCAACTGCTCGAAAGGCACTTCGATCTTCTTGCCGGTGGCGAGCGTGAGATAATCGATGCGGTTTTCCAGCGGAATGATCCAGCGATTGAGGAGCTGCGCCGGTTCGATGCGTTGACGCCCAAAGTCGTCGATCAGCAAGCAACCGCAATTGCTCTTCATCTGTAGCGATGCTTCCGACACGTTGCAGTTATAGTCGTGCTTGAGTTCCAGGCTTTCCATCATCAACTCGCCACCCACGACCACCGTAGGACGCTTGATGCGTACCCAGCGCCGATCGTAGTCAGTCGATTTCAGTAAGGCGTGTTGCTTGGCTTCCACTTTCTCATGGCAGGCGCCGTCGAAGAACTTGATGAACTGGCCGTCCTCGACGATGGCGTGCGGTACGAGCACTTCTTGCCCAAAGCATTTCGTGATGCGTTTGGCGAGTGTGGTTTTGCCGTTGCCTGGCGCGCCATAAAGAAACATTCCTTTGCCGGCGTTGAGTGCCGGTCCGAGATTATTCAGCATGTGCTCTTCGACATGCACATCGGCGAAGGCTTTCTCGAGATGCTTGCGACGCGGCGCTTCGGCGCGAATCGTTTGCGCTTCCACCGACACGACATAGTCCGAGAGCGGTACAGGCGCGGGACCAAGATAAGCGCACGATGTCATCGCGTTTTGCGCGAAGCTGCGACCACGATCGGACAGTACATAATTGAAATCGTTCAACGGCGCGGAACCATTGGCCACCACAACCTGACGCTGCCGCAGCGATTGAAAGGTGCGCTCCAAGATGCCAAATGGCAGGCAGAGCTTATCCGCGAGGCCACGACCACTCTCGGAGCCAACCGCCAGCAGGAACTTGCAGAGCATCGACTCGATCAAGGCTTCACTGAGGCCCGTTTCGGCAATACTCTTGGGTTCGGCGGGGCGAAAGTTCTCTTCCAAACCCAGCGCCGCAAGTAAACTTCCGGGCGGGGCTTCTTGTTCCATGGTCAGCGACATGCGATGGCTCCGAATAGACGTGGGACACTGTCAAACTTACGCCATGTTCTCGCTCCGGTGGAGGCGATTCCCGGCGCCGATCGAGCGATACTCCTACAACCGGTTTCTTCCGCACAATCGTTCGCTTATCATCAACCACGTCTCATCCCCGCCTCGATGTTTCCCTCCTGGTGAAAGGTTCTCGCGATGTCTCTTCCACGTCCCGTGCCGTGCTGCCCCTTACTCACGCTGCTCCTACTGCTTGGCGCTTACGCCTGCGCCGAAGAGGTCGCCGCTCCCAAAGCCTTCATCGATGGGACGGGCCCCGACTGGGTTGCATTGGGCGAGAAGGACTTCGTGCATGTGAATTGCGACAAAGAGACTTGGACGTGGAAAGAGGGCTTCGTCGCCTGTACCGGCAGTCCGGTCGGGGTTATTCGCTCGCAAAAGAAGTACACGAATTTTGAACTCGTTGCGCAGTGGCGGCATCTCAAGTCGGGCGGCAATTCCGGCATCTTTGTTTGGACTTCAGACGCCGCCCTTAAAGACCTCAAACGCAATTCGCTCCCGCCCGAAGGCATCGAAATTCAAGTCCTCGATCATGGATATACCGAGCAGTATGAAAAATCGACGGGTAAAAAAGCCGATTGGTTCACCTCGCACGGGGATGTTTTCCCCGTCGGCAGCGCGAAGATGGTCCCCTTTGAACCCCAAGCTCCCAACAATACGGGGCGCAGCTTCCCTCGCAAAAATCTCAGCAAAGGACTCAACGAGTGGAATCACTACTACATCCGTTGCCTCAACGGCGAAGTGCGCCTGTGGGTCAATGGTGAAGAGGTGTCGGGCGGCAATAAGTGCGAACCCTCCACTGGCTATGTTTGCCTGGAGTCGGAAGGCGCGCCGGTGGAGTTCAAAGGCATCCGCATTCGCGAACTGCCATAGTTGGCTATCCACGACCAATCGGCCGGAATCAAAAAACTGCTCCACCCCAGCAGCATCGCCCAATGAAACAGATACAGATTCATCGTGTATTCGTTGC
>JBGSHH010000951.1:0-6178 GCA_041752355.1 Pirellulaceae bacterium
AAGCGAATTCCGTAGCACCCGCGCGGCGCGCGGGGCCCACGTTATTTCTTCAACAAGCATCCCGTCACGCGCCAGCCGTCGTCTTCGGAAATCACGTAGAAGCCGGCCGGGCCGAGGTACTTCCGCACCGCGTCGTACTCAGGCATCTTCGTGCCGTCAATTTCCTGCTTGCGAACGAGTTCCTCTTCGTCATCGCCAGCGGCCAAGCGATTCAGCACTTTGCCGAGAATCGTTTCCGCTTGCGGCATTTTGCCCATCCGCACCAACTCGTAGGTGGTTTGATAGGCTTTGTCGGTGCGGACGAAGTGTCGCAGCGCTTCATCGCCCCCGCCGAGTTGGTCCAGCGCGACATTCACGCGCTGGAAATCTTCCACATCGCCCAGCGTCTTCTCTTGCGCGTCGAGAGCGCGAATGATGAAGTCCACATGTGAGGCGACAATCAGATGTCCGTGCGCCACGGTGACGGCCGAGTTGGGGAGCTTGCCCGCTTCGGCAGGCTCTTCCGCAGGCGCGACTTCGTCGTTGCCAGCGCTAAATCCCGGGCCATCGATGCGGATTTCTTCGACGGTGAACTTGGTTTCTTCCTCGCTGGTGATTTCCCAGATGACCTGGCCCTTGTACTCCCGTTTGCGGGCGTCGGGATCTTTCTCCATCGCCTTATCGACGGTCTTAGCGACCGCGGCGGGATTGACGAGTTCGATGGCGAGCATCAAGCGTTCGCTCTTGGTCGTGATCGGCTCGACCGTATCGATCATCAGGACGGCGCGCTCGCCGAGGTGTGCCATCAAGTCGGCACGCAGGTCGACCATGGGGCCGTTTACGTCTTCCTTGATTCCCTTCAGGATCGTTTCGTAGAGGTCTTCTTCGTCGGTGAAGCGATCAACGAGCGAGCCCAGGTACTTATCGAAGGCGTCACGCATCTTCCAGTTCAGCGTCAGATACGTGCCGCAGTTAAACGGCACCCAGGCGGGCGGCGCGGCGGTCTTGGCATTGGGAAAGTTCAACATCCGCATCGCCAGTTGATACTTATCCCCCTCGGCCGCTTTGGGATCTTTAGGAGCGTAGATATACGAGTGATGCAGAATTTCGTGCGTGTCACTGGCCAAGGTCAAATGGCCGGCGGCGGCTTGCACCGCGCTAAAGCCTTCTTCTTGTAGCACTTTCAGAATATCGCGACCGCGCTTCTTCTTGCCACCAGCCATCGCCCGCGCGACTTCGGCATAGCGGAAGGGATTCACATACCAGCGAATGTGCGGCTGCGATTCGCCTGCCGACTTCACGACGTGATCGTTGGCCGCTTTAAAGGCAGCGACCTTTGCCAGCGACGGTCCCTCTGGCTTATCGAGCAGCGACAGGATGGCGGTGATGGTGGCCAGGTTATCGGAGGCGACCAGATGATCCTTCGCCACAGCATAGTAGGCGTGGTCGAGATCGATCGCGCCTTCTTTCTTTTTGAGTTCAAACACCGTCACCGTGTGGCCCGCGAGCTTTGTCGTGCTGACCTTCGAGCCTTTGGCGATTTGGCTGTCGTTGACCTTTTTTAGTAGCTTGCCGACCGCCTCCTCTTTGCCCGTTACATCGACCAACAGCACCAGCGCGTGTTGCTTGATTTGGATTTCGGGCTTCTCGTGATGGGGTTGCACGGCGGCGAGACAAACTTCGCCGGCGTACACATCATCGAGATCTTCCCAAGTAATGCCGAGCTTGATCCCGGTCTTGCTCAGCTTCGCTTTCAGCTGCGCATTGAGATCCTCGACGAACGGCTGCATAGCTGGATCGTTAAACAGCTGCCCGAGTTCAGTGGCTTTCCACTGAGCGCGCAGCGCATCGACATCCGGTACTGCCAAAAAGCCCGCTGTGGTATCTGGCAAAAGTTCTTCGCTCGGCGTGGCCGCGCGAGCATGGCTCGCAAACAGTCCCACGACCCAGGTCAAAACCAATCCAGCACAAAGGAGGTGACGCGCCACGAAGGGCCTCCTTAAAGTTCGTAACCGAGGAAAACGGAGAGGATCGCCAGCCGATCCGCGAAAGCCTGCCATGCGCAGATTAACCCATATCGGAAGTATCGTCAGCCGGAGTTTTTCGGCTAGCTCTACCAAGGCGGGTTCTGATGCAAGCTGGAGTTCGCTGATAGCGGTTTTAAATCTATCGGCAGATTTGACGGGCGACACGAATGCCAAAGTTTGGGAAAGATCATGGGGGTGGGGTAAACTAGGGAAATGTGATTATGGGTGCCGCCGCTGGAGTGGGAGAAAATGCGCCATGCAGAACGCGAATCGTCGTTCCAGGGCCATTTTCGCTGAGAGCAGCACCCCTGCGAGGGGGTTAGTGGCCGTTGGCGAAGGAAGAACAGAACGCACAAGCAGGGCCGACAGGCATCGCTACTCCCACCCACTAGCCCCCCAATGCCAATTTCCTAAGCCGGACAGGAATGCCCGCAAAAATTGACACTTGGTAACTGGGTAAATAGAATCGAGATACGTCGATAACGAAAACACCGGCGGGAGGTGCGCGGGGGAATAACTCGCGTGCCTCAAGGCGAATGATTTGGCGAACGTAAGTTCGTCGGAAACTTCTCTTCTAGTGCATCGTTGTCGATGCCACGATGGCGGCAGTCGTTCGAACTGTGGGAGCTAGGTTGTTATGGCCACTCGGGAAAATCAAGGTTTGCAAATCGCCCTCATCATCTTCTTGATGATCACGGTGGGGCTGGCGATTTCCACGTATTACTTCTTCCGTCAGGCGGAAGAGCAAACCAAGACGGCCGAAGCCGCCGAGGCCAAAGCCAAAGCCGCCGATACGCTCGCCAAGAGTCGGCACTATCAACTGCAGTCGCTGAAATACATGATCGGCGTGCCGAATATCACGCCGGAAGGGTTAGCCGCGCTTAAAGTCGGTTTGACGCCGGACGAAGGGATGAAGGAAATCGACGCCATCAAGCGCGACTACGACAACGACATGGCGATGTTCGACGACACGATCCCTGTCGAGAATCGCAACTGGCGGACGCTGCCGCAGTTCATGCTCAGTTCGCTGATGAAGCGCACCAACGACGCCGTCACCGCCGCGCTGGCGGAGCAGAAGCAATTCAAGGACAAGGAGGCGCTTACCGCGCAGGAACAAGCGCGCGTCGCTGCCGCGATGGATGGACTCGCCACCGCGAAGGCCGATGTCGCCAAGCAATTGGCGGACTTCACCGATCAAGTCCAAAAGTCCGCCAAGGGCAAGGACGAATTGGAAGATCAACTCAAGAAGTCCGGCCAAGAACTGGCGACGGTAACGGAAGATTTGCGTGAGAAGTTGACGAACTCGGAAACCAAAGTCCGAGATCTGAATGTGGAAGTTGCGACCAAAGGCGACAAGATCAAGGACTTGACGAACGAATCGTTTGAACGTCCGCACGGTAAGGTCACGTTCGTCAATCTGCGCAACAATACGGTCTACATCAATCTCGGTCGCGCTGATGGTTTGCAACGTCAAGTCACGTTTAGTGTGTACGACCAAGGCATCAACACGCTGGAAGTTCCGGATGCCGCGTTGTTGGAGAAAGAGGAAGATAAGCCGAAGTCCAAGCGCAAAGCGAGCATCGAAGTGATCGATGTTCTCGACGATCATTTGGCCGAAGCCCGGATCCTGGACGACAAAGTCACCGACCCGATTCTGCCAGGCGACAACATCTTCACGCCCGGCTGGCGTCCCGGTCAGAAGCTGGAATTCGCTTTGGCAGGCAAGCTCGATCTTGATGGCGATCGCGTCAGCGACAGCGAAAAGGTGAAGAACATGATCCTGACCAACGGCGGCGTCATCACCTACGAATTGCCTGAGAACGGCAAAGATGCGACCGGTCGTATTACCGTCAATACACGCTTCTTGGTGATCGGCGATCGTCCCACGGAACAATCCGACGACAAAGCCTTGGCGGCGTTCGCGAACGCACTCAACACCGCCGATCGCAACGGCGTGCAACAAGTATCGCTGAAGGATCTCGTGGCAGAAATGGGCTGGAAGGGGACCGATCGTACGGTCAAATTGGGCACGACTGGTGCCGCGGACGTCGGCAAGAAGGATGAAAGCAAGTTCCGCGCTCGTCCCAAACCGGCCGCCGCCGCCGAGCGAAGCGCGTTTTAGGAATAACCACTAAGCGAAGATTTGCTCGCGCAGCGCCGCCAAGGTTGGCTGCCGGCTCTGCCAGTGGTCATTCAGGCCGTGCAGCTCAAAATGGCGCGGCTCGACGAAGAGTACGGCAGGGTGCGCCAGTTCGCGCTCTTTCGCGAGTTGGCTTAACAGATGCCGGCTAGTGCGATCGAGTTGATGCGCGCGGCAAAGTTCGCGAAACAGGCGACCCGGGTGATGGTAGTTGCCGTAGTCGCGCGACTTGAAGTAACGCACCAAGAGCCACGTAATCAACGCGACCACCGCCGGCACCGCCACCACCAGCAGCACGTTCGTCCAGCGGAAGTTCTGTTCCGCTTCGCGAAAGTTGCGTCCCATTTCCAAGAAGCGGTTCTCAGCCTGGGCCAGCAGCCCAGGGAACAGGTTCCAGTCGATCATGCCGAGTTGCTCCCGCTGAGAGACCGCGGCACGAAGGGAGTTGTTTCGGCCAGCCCGCGCAAGCCTCTTTCGGCCGCAGATTTTACGTCGCCATGTTGATCGAGCATTGCCATTCGCAGCGCTTGGCGCGTTTGCGGGGTGTCGATGCTCGCCAGCAGCTGCGTTGCTTCCAGGCGGATGAGCGGTTCGTCATCGGCCAGCAGATCGATGAGTTGCGGTTCCACGTCCGCCGCCATCCGCAAACATGCGGTGATTTCCAATCCCCGCAACTTGCGCTGTCGCAACGGCGCTTGCAACTCTTCGGCGAGTTGCTCCGCGGCAGTTTGATCGATTTTGCGAACGAGTGTACCGGTGGAAATGCGGACACCAGGCGCGAGCATATCGAAGGCGGACAAATAGCGTTTGAAGCTGAATTCCTCCAGACACTTTTGCACCGCCTGACGCACCACCGCATGCGGGCTATCGGCAAGTTCCAGCAGCTTGGTCATCGCGCCGGGCACGCCGCGCTCGCGCAATTGCGTCAAGAGTATGGCTTGCACTTGCGGATCGCTATCGTCGATCGTCCGTAGGAGCAGTTGACTCGCCTCAGGAGAGGTGAATTCGGCCAAAGCGTGGGCCGCGGCGCGCCGACCGCCGACATTGCCTTGCAGCAACAGGAATTGGACCAGTTCGTAAACGGCCGGTCGCTTCATGCCTGAGGCCATCACCAGCGTGACCACGGCGGCCTGTTCGTCTTCCGGCAAGCTGAGCAGCTGTTTCGGATCATTGCGTAGCCAAACGATCGATTCCAGTCGCTTCAGGTTCGCCTTCATGGCGGGGGTAACGTCGGCGAGTTTGCGCAGCAATTGATAGATGAAGGCTTTATCGGCGCGATGCGCGATCGCATTGAGCGCGCCGTGGGGTGCGTGCGGATCATCGAGAAACGACAGCAACAGGCGCATGATGCCGGGGCGCGGACTCTTGGTGATGGCGTCGATCAAAGGGAGGAAAACGCGATCGTGTGGATTGAGCAGGATGCGTTTGAGCGTGGCGTTTTCCCGCGAGGTGAGCAGCAGAAAGGCGTCCAGCACTTCGCGTCGTTGATGGTGATCGTAACGCCCGACCCCTTCCTCCAAGCGGCCCAACAAGTGCTGGCGCGTGAGTTGGGGATCGCGACGATTGCGATAATCGCGCGGGCTGGCGATTTCCTCGTAGAGTGTTTCGGCCATCGCCAGCAACGTGTGGGCGGTTTGATCGGCCAAGGGATTGGCACGATCCTCGGTGGCCGTGAGCAGTGCGGGGAAGAGGTCGTACTCCTTCACCCACAGCATGGCCTCGCACGCGTTCAGGCAGAGCATCGCATCGGTGCCTAGCACGGCGTCGCGGAGTGCATCGTGAATGCGCGTCGGCTTTTCGGCGATAAGTTCCTTAAGGGGAATCCCGAAGGTGTGCCAATGCTGGACCAAGGCCAGTTCGCAACGGTGCGTGCGTCGTTCGAGCAATCCACGCACCGCCAAGGCTTGAATCTCTTGGTTGGGGGTCTCGAGCGCAACGAGCAGCACATCGACGGCGGCGTCGTTGCCGGTCGTGGTCAAGATTTCGAGCGTTCGTGAAAGTCCAGTCGTCACTGCGCGGTTCTCCCCTGCTA
>JBGSHH010000952.1:0-4894 GCA_041752355.1 Pirellulaceae bacterium
CGGTGCCGCCGCCGCCACGTTCACCTATCGACCCCGCGTCGATGCCAAACGCTATCAGGGCGTCCGCATCGTGAGCGGCGCGTCGACCGCCGACGCGTCGGCCGTTAGCGCCACGCTGGAAGGCGTGTTCTAAACCGATGAGTTTTCAAGATGCCCTTGCCGTAGCCGCTCGCACCCGCGCCGTGATTGCCGGCGTGTGGGTGGTCTATCGGCGGGGGGCCTTGGAGACGCGCGTCCGGGCGACGCGCGGTCGCACGCAGTTCGACCAGCTCGCCGAGGATGGCACCGTCACCCGTTTTGAGTCGGATGATTTTTTGTTTCCCTTGGCCGAGCTGCTGCTCGATGGCGAACCCACCGAACCCGAGCGCGGCGACACGATGCAACCCGAATGCGGCGACGTCGTGTTCCACGTCGTGCCTGGCAGCGAAGCCAAGTGCTTTCGCTACTGCGATAGCTTTCGCATCGAAGTCCGCGTCCACACCCAGCGTATCACCTGAGCCATGTCGCACTTGCTGAACATCGCCGATCAAGTCGTGAGCGTGATCAACGCTGCGCCCGACGGTACGTTCGGACTGAGCTTTACGGCGCAGCGCCGGTTTGTGCCGCGCTATTCAGGTAAGGACCTGGCGAGCGTCGCTGTGGATGTGATCCCGCTGGATGATGCCAGTTCGCTCGCCTCGCGGTCGAGTTGGCAACACGACTATCCGATTGGGATCGTGATCCAGCAACGCATGGGCACCGATGAGGAGGCCCAGGCGGCGGCACTGCTGACGCTGGCCGAGACAATCGACGCCTATTTGAAAGCCACCACGCTGGCGACCACCAAGCACGTCACGTTGATGGAGTCGAGTTACCCGCGCCTCTTCGATCCCGATCGCATCGAGAACAACAAAACCTATTACACCGTGCTGCGTCTGACGTATCGCGGTTGGAGATAACATCATGGCAGACATTCCCGCTGGTCCCGTCGCCGGCCACGACTGCGTGCTGTACTACAACAGCGCCACGCATGCTTCGCCCACGTGGGTCGAGATCGCGGAAGCCCGCGACGTGGCGGTCCCCGACTTCGGCGTCAATCCGGTCGAAGCCAATTCCCGTGCTTCCGACTTTGAAGCCTTCGTCGCGGGAATGATCAAGCTCGGCGCGACCTTCACCTACTTGCACAAGCGGGGCACCGATACGGTCCGCGATGCGCTGGTTGGGATGGTCAGCGGTCGGAGTGCCAAAGAATTCGCCTTCATGGATGGCGGCATCACACTGGTTGGCGCACGCGGCGTGCGCTTCTTCGCCCTCATGGAAAAGTTCTCCTATGGCCAGGACAACGAAGGCGCGATGGTCTGGGATGCCTCGCTCAAGCCGGCCTATGTGACCGAGAGTGCGGCCAAAGTCGAACCTGATTTGTACGTTGTTCCCGGCGCGTAAAAGCCGTTGTGCAACCACGTTTCACAAAGCACATTTCTCCTTAACTTTTGACTGAGGAACCATGTTCACCACACCCGACTCCGTCGAGCGCATTCGCGCTAACTGCCTGGCCACCGATTGCCTGATCGTCGGCAACCAGCAAGGGGATTTGCTGGCGCTGTGCCAAGCCGTCGAACCGCACCTGGCCAACGCCGATCCCAGCCAGGTCAACAAGCTGGTTTGTCGCGACACCATCCTGGGCGTGCGTCGCTCTCCCGCCGGCGTCGAACTCTATCACGAAACTCCCAGCCTGTTGGCCGTGCTGGATGCTTACGACTTGCTCGTCGCGCCGCCCCAACCGGATCCGGCGACGCCGGAAGTTGCGTCCGGGGCCCCAGACGAACCGGCCGACGTGCCGGCCGACGTGGAATAGTCCCGCGTCGCGTCGCCTCGCGTTCCCACTCGCCACCCCCAACAGGCCCCCATGAGCAAGTTTGACGACACGAAAGCTCGTACCTGGACGCTCGACATCAACCTCCTCACGGTCGACGTCGTGCACAAGGAGACGGGCGTCTCACTATTGACGCTGTTCGATGAACAGGCGCAGGGGCTGCAACAGTTGCTGGCCAATCTGCCGGCGCTGGCGCACGTCTGCTACATCCTGGCGGATGCGGGTGGCGACGGTGTGAGCCAAGCCGATTTCGCCAAGGCACTCAAAGGGGACACCATCGGCGCGATGACTGCGGCGTTCCTGGAGGCACTGACCGATTTTTTCCCCGACGCCCGGAGGCGGGCGTTTCTGGCGAAGATCCAAGCGAGTTGGGAAGCGATGGAAATCAAAGCGCTGAACCTGCTGGCGAGCGAAGTGACGAAGATCGATCCCGACCAACTCGCCGATGCCGCACTCACGCGGATGCTGTCGACGAAGTCTGGGAGCTCGCCGGCTTCGTCTCCATCGATCCCCGAGGAGTGACCCTCCGCCAATTGGTCGCGATGTGGCGCGGCAAAGATCGTCAACTCTGGTGGCACACCGCCGCCAGCAACGCCACGGCCGCGAATTGTCAACGCGATCGCAAAACCAAGCCGTTCAACACGACGCAGTTCCATCCCTATTTCGCGCGCACGGCGGCGGCACGTGGCATGCCGCTCACGAAAGGGACGATGAGTACGTTTGCCGCCATGTTCGTCAGCGAAGAGAAACGCGCGACCGCCGACCAGCGCGCTGCCGAGAAGCTGGCGTTGGCCAACCAACTCAAAGCGAAGATGCGCTTGCGACTGCGGAGGGCGGCATGATCGGTGTGACGTATGAAATGAAGAAGATGTTCTTCGACCGCGCCAAGGTGCAAGCGGCGCTCACCAAGCAGCGCCACAAGTTCCTCGGCAATGTCGGCGGCTACGTTCGCAAGACGGCCATCCGCTCGATGCGCCGCGTCGGCAAACGAGGCAAGCCTTCGCGCCCCGGCCAACCGCCGAAGTTTCATGGCGACGAACAGTTCAGCTTGCGGAAGATTTTGTACGGCTTCGACGCCATCCGCCAGAGCGTCGTCATCGGTCCCGTGAAAGGGAACAAGAAAACGTATGTCGGTGGCGTGCTGCTACCCGGCACCGTTCCCAATCTGCACGAGTTCGGCGGTCGCGTCGGCATCCGTGAAAAGCGCGTCGGGTCCGACTGGACGCCGATCGGCAAACGCAAAGCCCGACCAGGCCAACCGATGCGCGTACGTCTGGCCACCTATCCGGCGCGCCCCTTCATGGCTCCCGCGCTGGTGAAAGCGGAGAAGAAGTTTCCCGGCCTGTGGGCCAACAACAGTAGCGGGGAGGCAGCCTAATGTCGCTAGCGACGATCAAAGCCGGGGCGGCGTTCCTAGAAGTCTTTGCCCAGGACAAAACGAAACCCGGACTCGACCAGGTGCAAGCGCGGCTGCGCGCGTTTGGGGCCGTGGTCACCGCGCTAGGCGCGACGATCAGTGCCGCCTCCGCCGCTAGTTTCGCGTCGCTCCGCTTCGCCGCCAACGAGTTCACCGCGTTCGGAGACTCGATCGATAAGTTCTCCGCGCGGACCGGCGTCTCCACCGATTGGGCTCAGACCTTTCGCGTCGCCGCCGGCTTGGCGGGCACGTCCATCCAGGATGTCGAGAAGGCGATTCGCAAGATGCAGCAAACGCTGGGGCGGACGGGTCAACTCAAGGGTATGTCGCCCGAGGAGCAATTCCTGGCGATCGCCGATCAACTCAGCCAGATCGAAGATCCTACCGAGCGGGCCGCGAAGGCGATGGAGATCTTCGGACGGTCGGGAACCATGCTGCTGCCGATGATCGCCAACGGTGCCGCGGACATCCGGAAGCAATTCGAGTGGCTCAGCAACAACGGACTGCTCCTCTCGCCGGAGGATATTCAAGTCGCCGCACAACTCAATGACGCCTGGGACTTGCTCAATCTGACTTGGATGCAAACCGTACGCGTCGTCGGCGCAGCGATCGCGCCCACGCTGGTGTCGATCGTCAGCGGCATTACCAATTTGATGACCTGGGTGACCACGTTCATCAAGAACAACAAAGAGCTCTTCAATACGCTGGTGTTGGTCGGTGCGGGCATCGTCGCTGCCGGCGCGGTGATTGGTCCGTTGTTGGTCGCACTGGGTGGCCTGGCGTTCCTCCTGGCGGCGCTCCCATCGATCGTGGCCGGCATCACGCTGGCCTGGGGCCTGCTGACCGCCACGTTCGCGGCCGTCCTATCCCCTGTCGGCTTGATCGTGACGGCCGTGGTGGCGCTGGTCGCGCTCTTGCCTGTGCTGGCCTATGTGCTCGATGACGTGATCGCGGGAGGCGCAGGCTTGAAGTTCCTCAGTGACGCGTTCGGCGAACTGTGGCGGATTGCGAGCTCCGCCATCACGGGCATTTTTAACGCGATCGCATCAGGCAACTGGAGCCTGGCAGGGGCGATCGCGATGGCCGGTCTGAATACGGCGTTCGTGACGGGTTGGGCCTGGCTCAAGATGGGCTTTCACGACTTTGGTACCTGGCTGCTGGGGTTTCTTACCGATTTGCTCGGCAGCCAAGCCGTGGGCATCATCCTACGAGGCATGCAGGCGGTCATTCGCGCGATCGACGATGCCGCCAATTTTGTCGGCATTGATTCTGGCCTCGATCCAGAAAGCCTAAACGGATTGATCGCCACTTCCGGCGATGACGGCAAGTTCAAAAAAGAGCTCGCCCGCCAAAACGCCGCTTATCGCGCCAGTGTCCAAAAGGATATCGACACCGCCCGCGCTGGCCAGAAGGCGCTCGAAGACATTGCCGCCATCAGTTCCGTCGGCAAAGCTGCCAGCGCCGCGCAGGACAAGGTCACCTACGGTTCGCCGATCGCCGACGACGTGCGACGCATCAGCACGGGCGCGCTGTCCGCCGCGGCCGTGGTGCGGCTCGGCCAAAACATCCCACAATTCGACAAGCTCGAATCGATCGCGAGCGATCAACTCGATATCCTCGCCAAA
>JBGSHH010000953.1:0-10129 GCA_041752355.1 Pirellulaceae bacterium
GCCGATATCGAAACGATCCACTCTTCCGCCGGTCGTAATCGCGATATCCTCCAGCGTATCGACTGGCTGCGTGAAACTTTTTGACACCACCACATGCACCGTGTAGTTGCCGAGTTCCGGTGCTTCCAGCTGATAACCACCAGCCCGCTGCACACGGGTGCTCGCCACGGTGTTTCCCTCGGCGTCGTGCAACTCCACCAGCAGGCCTCCCAGTCCTTGATCGCGGCGATCAAACTGGCCATTGGTATTCATGTCGAAATAGACGCGACCACTGATCGTGGGCTTGAAGACAAAGACGTTGTCTTGCAAGTTCGTCGTGGTGGTGTTATTGCGAATCACTTGCGCCAAGGTCGTATGCTCCACCATCCGCAGTTCGGCACCCTGCAGATCGCGCTGATACCAGAATCGATCACCGTCGCGCAAACGGGTGAACTGATCGGCCAGAATGCGTTGAAAGAGTGGTCCGACACTGGCACCTTTCACATGATCTTCCGCTAATCCGCCGACCCACAAATCGATGTTGTCCACGCTGCCATACATCTCCCTTAGCGAGTTCTGTACCGCCACATTCGCGGTGATATCGGCGAAATCCGTCACACTGGGCAAGCCATAAGCGGCGCGCACCGAATTGTAATCGGCCAGGCCATGGTCGCGACCGCGCTGAATGTTGAGCGCGGCCAGATCGAAACCGCCAGCGCCCGGCGGGCCAAAGAGGAAGTTGCGTACTTCGTCCACAATCTGCGTGTCGATTTCCTGCGAGCGATCGGACGCCAAGTATTTTAGGATCGGATCGATGCCGGTTTCCACCACCAATTCCGGGTTGAAGAAGGCGTCGCGCAGTTCCACTTCGTCATGCACGGCTAGCCCGTTATTATCGAGAAACTCGATGTCGGAGCCGAGCATGCTATGCCCCAGCCGATATGCGGCCGTGGCGAATTCATTCGTGATGCCAGGGTTGACGCTGGGATCGTAACCGCGATAGGAACTGAGCGCGTGATCCCCCAACAAAGCTGGGAGAAACTCGTTGTACGTGATCGCCTGAATCTCAGCGGCCACGATCCGCCGGGCATGTTGATAGAGCTCTTCATCGCTCCACTCGGGATGTTCCTGCGCATACTGCGTAGCAATGCGATTGTGTTCGCGCACAAAGAGTGTTTGCAGCGACAGCAAATCGGGGTTTTCGTTAGCGCGGATATCGCCGGCCATAAAAAAACCGTTCTCGTCGCGCGGCAATAAGTCGCCTTCGCTCGTTTTGAGCAGGCCCCCATCGAATGTGCGCAAGGAAGCAGCCGTCGTCTCATCCGATCCATACACCATCGAGCCATCGATGAAGGCGGTGATGGCATTGGTTTGTTGACGGACGTTGTCGATGCTGGTGCCGGTCGTCGTATCGTAAATCGAGCGCGTCAGGCCGATCGTTTGTTCGCCGGTGCCGAAAGGATCGAAATAGGCGTCGCCAGTGGGAACGGCAATGGGAAACGACTCGGCTGGATCCGCGGCAAGCGTAAGATTGATGTCGTGATCGAGGAATTGTCCCCAGGCATAAATGAACGCCGATAAGTCGCGCTCGCTGAGTATGTCTCCTCCCGAATTGTCCGCCAGCACATTGCTGATTTCCCGCGCGCTGGGCCGATCTTCGCCCGCTGGCGCACTGATGCCGTCGGCATAGTCGGCGGCCGAGGTGCGAATGTACGCTTCTTCGGTACTCCCCCACTCCAGATTCGTCAGATTGTTGCCGATTCCATCGAACGACCGAAAATCACCCGCCAACATTTGGCGATACTCGAGCATTTCCAGCCTGCGAACTCTTCGCGCGCGGAGCTTGCGTGGTTGCGATTTCATAACGTGCCTCTTAGAAAAGATGAGATGCCCCTGTCCCGGTGTCGCGATTGCCAGGTTCCGAAGCTGGCGAGAGGGCGAACACACGGGAGATTCTAAGGAGGCGAACCTTAAGCCAAGATTAAGCTGTGACTTTTGCGGCATTTTTTCTGAAATTTCCGCGTTGTGAGCGCGCCAGCGGTTCGCCGCGAACCAATCGCGCTCGACGCACGTCTTAACAAGCAGCGAGTTTTCCTCTATGGTGCATTTGCCTCGGAGTCGACCTGGCGGTCGCTGGCTGCGTTTTGCAGCGGGAGGAAAGTCCGGGCTCCACAGGACAGGGTGATCGGTAACACCGACCGGCCGCGAGGTCAGGGAAAGTGCAACAGAAAAGAAACCGCCGCGTTTGTCTGAGCCCCCGTCAATGGATGTCGGGCAAGCGCGGTAAGGGTGAAACGGTGCGGTAAGAGCGCACCAGCAGCGTGGTGACACGTCTGGCTTGGCAAACCCCGCCCGGAGCAAAACCAAACAGCAGGGAAGATGGCGCGCAAGCGCCGTCGCGACGCGGTCCGTGTCGGATCACCTGCGGGTAGGTTGCTAAAGATGGCGAGCAATCGTCGTCGTAGAGAAATGACCGCCGCCGTGCGCGAGGCAACTTGCGCGCGTGGCACAAAACCCGGCTTACAAGTCGACTCCGCGGCCTTTTCTTCTACATGGATCGGCGCCTTGCGCCTGGCTCGATCAACTTTTAGGCTTAGGCGGTCCGGGAAATAAGGCGTTGGTGCGGGCTTGAGACGGCATAGTCAGGGCGGCGCTCCGTAATCGTGCTTTCTAGGAGCGTGGCCGCTGGGAAGAGGGCTTCACCGCTTATCGTGGCCGCAACCCACGCCGTCGGGCCCGATTCCGCAACCGGCTTTCGGGGTCCGAACGCAACCAGGTTGTAAACCCAAAGGCCCCTATAAAACCGAGAGCGCGAGAGTTTGGGCGAGAAGACGCGCTAAAAGGGGGTCGGGCGGCGCTCCTCCCCGTGCAGAACTCACTTCGAACCTTTCCGCGTGAGAGCGCTTTTCCGAACCGGTGATCTAATATAACAAGCAGTTACGCGATTCCGAGTCTCGCACGGTGGCATGGTAGCGAGTGAGACCCGTCAGGGAATAGAAAGTCGCGCGTTGGCGCAGTTGTTCCCACAGCGCCCGCTGGCTTCGCCAATCCGCTACCAGCGCAATGGGCAACAGTCTTCGTAGCGGCAATGGGTCGCGGCCTTGGTCCAGTCGGGGCAGAAACAGCAGCGTTTCCTGAATATCGGGGGCCAGCAACAGCAAGTTCATGATCTGCGTGATCCGGGCGCGGGTGACGCGGCCCCGTCGCGCCAGTTCCGCGTAGTCGCGCACCTGGCCGGATTGAATCAGTTGTTCGAACCGCAGCGCGAGCGCCATTAGCTTGGCAATGCGGGGTACGCGTCCGACGACCGGTGATTCGGCTGCCCCACTGCGAATGGTCTTGCGCCCTTGCCGCTGCATCTTGAAATGCACCGTCGCTTCGATCGTGAGTGACATGGTTTTAGGCAACCTCCATGGGGTGTGATAATTCTTGGGCGAGTAGTGGCCACGCTTCTTCGCGGAACGTGATGGAGACTTTGCCGTGGCGGCCGTCGTAGCGGACCTGGGAAACTAGCAGTTCCACGAGGCGCGTTTGTTCGCGTGGCGTCAGGGCTTGCCAAATCGGATCGAACTTCATGATCGTTGCTGCCACGTCTTCGTCGCGAAATTGCCGCCGCGCCAGGGCACCGATCTGGTCGTCGAGTTCCGACCGTCGCCGTTCGGCGCTGGCGATCCGTTCCTGCAGATCGGCCAAGCGGGCGGTGGCCTGCGACGTAGCGCTCGCCGTCGTCGCCACTTCATGCAGTTCCCGTTGCCAATGCGTCAGGTCCTGTTCCACCAACCGTTGTTCCCCGGCCAACGCGCCGAGTTGCTGCTGGGACTGCGCTTGCACCTGCGCCAACGTCGCCCGCACTACCGCTGGTTGTTGGGCCACTTGCCGAATCTGCTCCACCACGAACCGTTCGATCTCAGCCGCAGGAATGGATTTGGAAGGACAGCTGTCCCAGCCCAGTTTCTGGGCATGCGTGCAGACGTAGTAGCGATAACGCTTGTTCCCTTTAGTGGAGTGCATCGGCGACATGGCGCAGCCGCACGGTTGGCAGACCAACAGGCCTTTCAAAATCGCGCCGAACCTATTCCGGACCGTTGCGCCGCCATTGCGACCATTGCGCTTGAGCAGCATTTGCACCTGTTGCCACACCTCCGTCGTCACCAGCGCCGGTTGTTCCCCCCGCAGGATCTCCCCTTGAAAACTCACCTGGCCGCAGTAGGTAACATTGGTCAGCAGCCGATGTAAACTGGTCTTGGTGAAGGGGACTCCGCCGCTGGTGGCACCTTGCTTATTGGTCCAACGTTTATTCACCCAACCGCGCCGGGCCAGTTCTTGCACCACCGGGAGTAACGCTTGCTGGTCCCGGTAAAGTTCAAAGATCGCCCGGACCTGGGCGGCTTCCTCGGGTTGTACGACGAGTTGCTTGGAGCGCGGGTCGACATCGTAGCCGAGCACTGGCTTGCCACCCAGCCATTTCCCCTTCCGTCGCGCCGCTCCCATCTTGTCGCGGGTTCGCTCCGAAATGATCTCCCGCTCGAACTGCGCGAATGACAATAGCACGTTGAGCATCAACCGCCCCATGGAGGTGGTGGTGTTGAACTGCTGCGTCACCGAGACAAAGGCGACATGGTGCTTGTCAAAGACTTCCAGCAGCTTGGCAAAGTCGAGCAGGGAACGACTGAGCCGATCGACTTTGTAAACCACCACCACATCGACCTTGCCCGCTTCGATGTCAGCCAGTAAGCGTCGCAGCGCCGGACGATCGATGTTCGCGCCGGTGAAGCCACCGTCATCGTAGCGGGTGACAATTCCTTGCCAGCCTTCGGCCGCCTGGCTTTTGATGTACGCTTCCGCCGATTCGCGCTGGGCATCGAGCGTGTTGAACTCCTGATCGAGTCCCTCCTCGGTGCTCTTGCGGGTGTAAATGGCGCACTGCAAAGGCCGCTGCTGTTTGCCGCTCATGTGGCACCTCCGGGCTGAGTGAGCTTGAAGAAGTGGTAGCCGTTGTAATGCGAGCCGGTGATCCGCTTGGCCACCGCCGAGAGGCTTTTGAAGACCTCACCTTCGAACTCAAAGCCTTGGCCCAAGACCACGACCTGTAACGTCCGTCCTTTGTACTGGCGCGTGATCACCGTGCCGGGGATCGGCAACCGGCTATCACTCGGAAACGGCCAATCGGGTGTGGGAGATTGCTTGGGAAGCGCCGTCACCACCGGTTTCGTTTTGGGTGCGGTGGTGCGGAGGTCGGCGACGTTCGCCAGTTCATTCGCGCGAGCCAGCGCTCGTTCCGAGAGTCCACCTTCGGCGTTGGCCTGCAATCGCCAGGCGAGTCGCTTGAGCAGCCACGGTTTACTGTTGGCGTGGGTGGCTTCGCCAAAGACTTCGGCATAGCGCTCGCGCAGATCGCGGGCGGTGAGGCGCTCCAGCGCCGCCAGTTCTTGAGTCAGATTCATCGTCGAATACTCCGGTAGGAAAGCTCCACGGCGTTAACTCCCGTGGTGCCTCCAGAGAGCGGTGCGGGTGGCGAAACCTCAAGGCCAGCGGCGTCGGAATCTGCCACGTTCGCGGGGTGCAGCGGCAGGCGCAACAAACCCGCCGCGAGCAAACTGGCGAGTTCACCCACCAAGGGCGCTGGGGTGGCGGCGAGCGTCGGGCGGGATGGGGACCAGTTCATGGGCGGAGTTCCTTCCAACTGGGCCACAAGCGGTAGGAACGACGCGAATCGGGTAGCGCACAACGCGGAATCGGGGGAACGCACCCAACCGTCTCCGCGTCGTTGTCTCGTGGGAGGTCGCTGTTAACCGCCATTCCCGTTTTCATTGGGGCGTAAGGACTTAGGTCGTACATTGAAATTTTTTTTCCCGAAAGAAAGAGAGTCCTATATCCCGGTGGTTCCCGTTGGCGTTGACTCGAATCGACCCAGGGAGGAACCATGGAAAATGGCACAGGTCTGGTAGTGAGTGGATACGCCAAGCAGTGACTGACCGTAGGCCGGTCCTCGGTCCGTGTACTCGCCGAGGTATGCGTCTGCCAGGTTCGTGGTCGCGCGCTTGTGTTGGCGCGCGACCACAAGCGCATGTGCAAAGCAGGCACCCTGTCTTTGTGCCTGCGCTAGCACAAGGGGGTTCTAGGGGGCGCGCGCGCGAACACAAACTGCGTTCACAAATCAAATGAATTCCACCCAGATTAGGCATTGGCGTTGTCCAGTAAGTCGGGCATTGGGAGTCGATAGGTCGCGGCCTTGCGTCCCTTGCAGGGTTCAAATTGGGCGAGACCGGTAGTGCGTATCTGATCCAGCAACCGTGGTATGTCACGCACAGGCAGCCCCGCAGCGCGCGCATAGGATTCAATGATCGAGGTGGTTCGTGGCTCTCGAACAATGAACTCGCGCGTAAATCTCTCAGCAGTCCAGGGCTCGGCCTCGATCGGTACATCGGGAAGCTTGGGGGAACGTCCGCTACGGCAATTCTGTTTCAGCAGCGTGGGATCCAAATCATCGGCGCGTCGCCACAACGGAAACTCTCGCCGTACACAAAATGGGTCTGGAACGGGAAACGAGCGACATATTGCCTCGACCACAAACACACCCTCTTGTTGATGCTCGCGGATGACCATATGCGCGTCCGCGGCTCGGGCTTGCGCGCCGGCACCACTGCCAACATCGGTAATCGACTTCCCTGCTTGCTGCCCCTTGCTGGTATGGTGGACTGAAAGGAATGTTGCGCCGGTCAGTGCGGCATATTCATCTAGTGTGTTGTAAAGCGCCATCACATCGGCGTTCTTGTTTTCATCCATCCCGCGCGGAATGAACCGATACCAGGCGTCCAAGATGATGACCGCAAATTGCTTCCTCATTTCCTTAAAGATGGGCCGGAGCGAGAACAGATCGAGTCCCTTCCCGCGCAGGCTGATGGCATGCACGTCGGCCGAATCGACGTCCAGCCCACGTTTTTCCGCGATCCAGCTCAGCCGCGACGCGATCGATTCGGGATGCAGTTCGTTGTCAATTAAGCAGACAGGGCCTGGCTCGACCTGGAAGCCGATCCAATCCAGTCCCACGGCAACTGATAATGCTAACTCTTGCGATAACCAGGATTTTCCAACCTTAGGTGCCGCGATGACATTGCCGACTTCGCCTTGCCGCAGAAGGCCATGAATGCGCGGTGGTCGCATGGCTGGAAACTGTTGGCGAAGATGCTTGATCGAGACAGCCTTGCAAGCGTTGTTCTTCTCCAGTGCTGGCCCGAGCTCGATACTGGGTAATCTGGCGATCGTCTGCCGCAAAGCCTCGACCGCTTCGGCCACTTCCTGGCCCGCTTGAATGTCCCTTTGCGACTTGAGAAAAGCCTTCTCGCTTTCGCGTGTGACGTAAGCCTTGAGTAACCAGGTGGTGTGAAAGGCGAGCGATGCCGGCGGGTCGCATTGCAGTACCAAATTGCACAAATAGTCAAACCCGCCAACGTCTTGACCTAGTTTTTGAGCCCGCGCAAAGACCTCCTCGGCGGTCACTTTGAGACCATCGAAGTGCAACGCATTTACGATATCGAAGGCGTATCGGTGGCGTGCGTCGGCGAACAGTCCATTGGGGACGTCAAACTGCGAGATCCGCCTGGGATCGAGCAGATAAATCCCGAGCAAATGGCGCTCGTGTTCCTCAAGCGTATAGCCTGGAGCACCGGGAATTCCGTGATTTGCTGTCGACCCGTTGGCGATCATTAGTCGTCGATACCGTGCGAGAGCAAGACGCGTGCTTCGCGCCAACGACGGCGCGCGGCCTGAAACAACATGCGAGCGACGAGTTCACCGGCCCGTTGATGATTGCCGACCAAGAGGAAAGGGATGCCCCAACCGATCCAGCCGAGTATCGAACCAATCGCTTGTTTGGACGTGATCTGGCTGCGCCACTGTGCCGTTTCCAGCGCGCTCCAGGAGGTTTCACAGACGACGGCGCGAACTTCGTAGGCCCGCAAACGATCAAGTTCGCGTTCGAAGCGTTCCCGTTCCTGGCCGATGCACATCAATAGATCGCCTTCGCTCTTGCGCTCGATGGCGACGAACTGTTCCAAGCCTTTGACCGAGTAGTCGCCGGTCGTCAGCGATGCCACCTCAACGCGCAGTGGCGCAAGGTCCAGCGGCAACTGCTCGCGCGTGTCGCAAATGGCCGTGATCGCAGTTGGCGCAAGATCGGCAGGGAGGGGATGACGCTTCATGCGCTGCGTCTCCGTGCCGGTGACCATCTCGAGATGCGCATCCAGCGAACAAGTTCCATGTGACGACACTGCCTTTTCAGAAGAGACGCGGTGGCGATGGCGGATCGCTCAGGGACCGAGCGTAACCATCACGGTTCCTACGACTGTTGATGCGACGCGTTGACGAGATCCGCCTGCTGTTTCGCTTGCGCGATGCGCTGCGAGAGGCGATAGAGACTGCGCAAGAGTCGCCCCTCTTCGATGCGATTGACGATTTGCCGGCGGATGGTTTCCGGAGGCGGGATCGTATCGAGGAGTTGTGGGCGTTGGTCGCTGGTAAGAAGTTGAGTGGTCATGAGTATCTCCTTTCGAGACTTGGAAATCGTCGTCGAATGGAGATACTGCCAGAACCTGCTCGGGGAAAAAAGATACGTTTCCCTTTTACCGACCTGTTTCCATTGATTGTATGGTTCTCTCACGACCAGCACGCCGACGCCTGGGATAGTGGCCGGTCTGGAACGCGGTGATTGTACGGTTTATGGTGCGGCATGCTGAATACTGTACGGTTTTAATGTGCGGTTTTTCGCCGTGGACGGCCGTTTCGATTGTTCAGTGGCTTAACGCCAATGAACCGTGCAATCCGCTGCGCCGCACCGCGCACGCTATTTCTGTGCAGGAGGAGATACCAACCACGCGTGGGTGATAGCTCACCCAACTCTGTCAGAATTTGCGTCCAGGTATGGTGGTGAAGCTGCTGTTCGAAAATCCAAACGTCGCGATCCCAGTTGTATTCGCAGGAATACTCTCGACGATCGGCGGCGCTGACCTTCTCTCGGAAAGTCCGCAACAACAGTTCCGTATCTTCCATCGGCGCTGCCGAATCGGGTGAATCATCGCCGGCGGCGGACAAGGGCGTTTCGGTCGAGTTAGACGTCGCGGCTAGCGGCATGCCAATCTCGTTAGCTAGTTGGTACTCCATCAAACAAGTCATGGTCACTTCATGTTGCCTGAATCGGACCATCGCGGCAGAAACCTGATCGCGAAACCAATTAATTCGACATTGAAATGTCTTCTGAGTCTGCTCGAAGTCATCCAAGACGATATCAGCCAAGACAGCTGCCAGGATCTCACCGGCAGCTTTCCGAACTTGTTCCAACCGTGCGCGCAATACCACCTCGGGATCGTCTTCGTAACCATAGCCATACTCGTCGTCGGTCTTGACCGGTGAGATTCGCAACAGAAAAGCATCCGACAATGCGCGACAGAGATTGGCGGCGGTCTGGCGCAAGTCCTCCACGGCCGCTGGTGTGGGTGGTCGGCGAGTGGACCGATAGAAGGCTCCAAACAATGGATCGTAGTCGTCATCGTTTCGTTCGCCTTCCGTCTCCCGTCGGAACTCTTGAATCGAATCGTCGAGTTGGAAGCCGAGCTGTTTGACGTGTTTCAGTTCATTGATCAAATCCAAGATATCTTCGGCGTGCATGGCGTTACCCTAGATGTTGTCGGGCCGCCCCACGGCCAGTGTGCCCAAGGGTAAGAAAGTCACCCTGGCCGCGGAGCATTTCAGGTGGTGCGCGTTGCAATCGCTCACCACCAACCCGAACAGAATTGGTTGTGGACTCTGGTACTAGCGCGCAGCGCGACCAACACCACCGCGGTAGTGCGAGTAGTAGCAAGCGCGCGACAACGCGATACGAATGAAACGAAATCGAAGATCCCAACAGTGGGATCAACAAGCCAACGTTGGCGTTGACTAGGCGGCGTTAGATCGGGGTGAGCCGCAGAATTCCCCGGAGCCCGTCAGTCCCGGCACCGGAAATAACCAATAGGATGCAAATGTTCATTTAGCGTGTGCCGCATGATAGCACGCGCAGTTCCCGTTTCAAGACTGTAAACGAAAAAATCAGCGTCCCAATAAGAACTTCAAAACACGCATGGCCATCGATCGGTATTGGGGTGAGATGATATCG
>JBGSHH010000954.1:0-14600 GCA_041752355.1 Pirellulaceae bacterium
GGGGCCAGCATTCGACGTGACTCAATCCAAGTCCAGTGCGACCGCCTTGCGGCATCGCGATCGCGATGCCGCAAGGCGGTCGCACTGGACTTGGATTGAGTCACGTCGAATGCTGGCCCCACGACGCGACGCGTGAAAGGCGGCGCGCCACGCCTGACCCGGCGGCGAGTACAACACTGCTCGAACGGCTCAAGAGCTTTCTCTTAGGAACGCCGCCCCCGTCGTGACCACGCGATGGAGGTTTTGAGTGTGATCGCGATTTAGCGTCTGCCCCCCACCTCACCCCACCAGCTTCTCAAACCGCTGATACGCGTAGTCCCACATCTCCGGACGCGCGGGAACATACTCGACAACTTCAAAGCTGCTGCGAATCAACTGGCGGGCGGCGGCGATGGAGCCGACCTGGCCGGCGGTGATGGCCTGCATCACGACGTTGCCGATGGCGGTGGCTTCGACGGGGCCGGCCACCACGCGGCGATTGCAGGCGTCGGCGGTCATTTGGCAGAGCAAGCGATTTTGCGTGCCACCGCCGACGATATGAATGGTGTCGATCCGCCCGCCTGTGAGTTGTTCGAGGAAGCCGAGCACCATGCGATAGCGGAGTGCCAGGCTTTCGAGCGCGCAGCGAATGATGGCACCTTCGTTACTGGGTTGCGGTTGGCTGGTTTGCTTGCAGTACTCGCGAATGGCGTGCGGCATGTCGCGCGGGGCAGTGAAACGCGGTTCGTCGGGATTGATGAGCGAGACCAGCGGCGGCTCGGTGGCGGCGCGACGCACCAACTCTTCCCAACCATAGTCTTGCCCCGCCAAGCGCCAGATGCGGCGGCATTCTTGCACCAGCCAAAGTCCGGCGATGTTCTTGAGCACGCGCGTGGTCGCGCCGACGCCCCCTTCGTTGGTGAAGTTCAACTGACGACACAGATCATTGACGATCGGCTGCGGCGTTTCGACTCCCATCAAGCTCCAAGTGCCGCTGCTAATGTAGCACCAGTTGGGACGGTTGCTCACTTCGGCATCGGCTGGCACGGCGAGTACGGCGCTGGCCGTGTCGTGCGTTCCCGGCAGCACGACGTTCACATTTACCAGGCCGGTTTCTTCCGCCACGCTCTTGCGCAGCTTCCCGAGGGTTGTGCCGGGATGCACCATCGGCTCGAAGATTTTGGTATCGATGCCTAGCCGTTGGAGCATGCTGCGCGACCAATCGCGCGAGTGCGGGTTACAAAACTGCGTGGTAGAGGCGTCGGTGAATTCATTCGCCTTTTCGCCGGTCAGCAGCCAGTGGAACAAGTCCGGCATCATCAAGAACGACTCAGCGGCTTCCAGCAGGGGCGAGTTGCTCAGCTTCATCGAGACGAGTTGATAGAGCGTGTTGATCTCCATGAACTGCAGGCCGGTTTCGGCGAAGATTTCCTCGCGCGGCACTTGCGCGAAGGTCTTCTCGAACATGCCGGTGGTGCGTTGATCGCGATAGTGATAGGGATTGCCGAGCAATTCGTCTCCCCGACCGAGCAGACCAAAATCGACTCCCCAAGTATCGACGCCGACACTGCGGACTCGCCCGCCATACGTCGCCGCCGCCGCGCGCAGGCCGCGCACGATATGGCTCCATTGGTTGAGCAGATCCCATTGCATGCGCTCGGCCGCGATGACACCGCCATTGTCGAAACGGTAGCCATCTTCCAGCGTCATCCGCTCGCCATCGAAGACGCCTGCCACCACGCGACCGCTCGACGCACCGAGATCGACCGCCAAATACACGGGAGAGGAATTGGACATAGCTCAGGTTGATAAGGGGAGTTTGGGGAAACCCAGATGGTGACGCGCGCTGGGGAGGGAGTCAAGCGCGGGGGCGGTGTTGGGGTTCGGGGTTCAGGGTTCGGTATAGAGCTTAGAGCTTAGAGCTTAGAGCTTAGAGCTTAGAGCTTAGCGGGCTTCCAATTCCGCATCGCTCCACTCTCCGAAGACACCTGACAACCGACCACTCCTATTCCCGAACCCCGAACCCCACTCTTCCCCTTGCCCAACTCCCGACATTAAGACCTAATAACATCATCCCTAAACTGGAGTATCTGCTTGTTTGTTCATCCTGCCTTGCCGCCGACGGGCTACCTCGACCTGCATTGCCACATCTTGCCAGCGATCGATGATGGCTGCCGCGTGGTGGTGGAGTCGTTGGAATGCGTGACGCGGTGGATCGACGCGGGATTCAGCGGGGCGGTCTGCACGCCGCACGTTTCCACCACCTGGTATCCCGACAACAATCCCGAGCGGATCGCCGGCTGGGTGCAGGCGTTGCAACGTCAGATCGACGCAGCGGGGCTACGCTTCGACCTCTGGCCAGGGGGCGAGGTTCGTTTAGGTGAACGGACGATCGCTTGGTTTGCGGAGTTCGGCGTGCCGACGGTCGGTCCCGGCAAAGCCGTGCTGATCGATTGGTGGGGGAACGACTGGCCCCGCTGCTGCGATGCTACGATCGAACACCTGCTCGCGGCTGGCTATCAGCCGGTGCTCGCGCATCCTGAGCGGATGGGCTTGGAAGCAAGTGAGTTGGAAGTCGTCCTGGATCGGCTTACCGCGCAAGGTGTCTGGCTGCAGGGCAACCTCAACAGTCTCTCGGGGGGCGAAGGGGCCTACGCGCAAGCCTTGGCCGATCGATTGCTCGTTGAGGATCGCTATTATCTCCTAGCCAGCGACACGCACGCCCCCACAAGTGTCACGGGACGACGCGAAGGCTTGGAGCGGATTTTGGCGGAGCATGGGGAGGAACTGATCTCAAAGCTGCTCAGGGAACGGCCACGAGACGTGATGCAGTGGGGGATAGGCTAGCATTGAGGAATTGGACAGACCATCTCGCTTTGGCTAGATTCGTCGAACTCGCTCGATCGCGTGGCCCAGTACGCTTTTCGGAAAAACTCTGACGCCGAACTTGCTTTGGGACGACAATCACAATATTGTTATATTGGTGCAACTCATGCCGCGAACGGAAGTTCGGGTCTATTGCGATGCAGAAGGCGAATCACCCCTGTTAGAATGGCTGCGCGAGTTACGCCAAAGACGAAGATCAGCTTTTACAAAATGTGTCGCGAAGATCTTGCGTTTATCGGAGCTTGGAAGTGAACTCCGACGCCCTGAGGCGGACTATCTGAGGGATGGCGTCTACGAACTTCGTATGCGAGTCGGCACGGTCAACTATCGAATCCTCTACGGATTTACCGGCAAGAGTGTCGCTGTGTTAACACATGGCTTTACCAAAATGGATGTTGTTGATGCGCGCGAAATCGAGCGTGCGCGACAAAGATTGAAATTAGCGATCGACGATCCAAACACGTATACCGCTGAATTCGAGGTGTAACATGGCGCGGACGAGGGATTTCGCGAAGGCAATTGAAGCGGAACTGGCTAACGACGACGAACTTCGACAACTCGTCGAGTTGGAAATGGTCAGTTCCGCAATCGCCGCCCAGATAGCCACGTTGCGGGAATCAAAGTCACTTTCGCAACTGCAACTTGGTGAACGCTGCGGACTGCACCAATCGGCGATCGCGCGACTCGAGGACTCGAATTACAAAGGGCGTTCGATCAAGTCGCTGTGGAAGATAGCGGACGCGCTCGATTGCCGCCTTGATATTCGATTTGTCCCGCGCGACGAAAAGCCGCCTCGGCGAGCTAAGAAAAAACCCAAAGTAGGCACATGGAAAACCATTCGATAGGTTCTCCCCCCGCCTTCACGCCCTCTAAACATTGACTCCGCCCGCCCCCTTCCTACAATCAAATAGTTTGGAGGCGAACAATTCGCCAAACGTGTATTTTCCCACGTTGCTTGGAGCCAGCAATTCAATGGCGAATCGATTCTTAACCGCGCTGCCAGTTTTCAACGAAGCCCGCCACGTTCAGGGGGTTTTGGATGAGGTAAAGCGGTACAGCGCGGAAATCTTGGTGGTTGATGATGGCTCCACCGATGGCACCGCCGAGTTGCTCGCCGCCCGCCACGATATTCATGTGCAGACGCACGTTCAGAATCGCGGCTATGGGGCAGCGCTGAAAACCGCGTTTGAATTCGCCCAGCGCGGAGGCTACGACGTGATCGTCACAATCGATTGTGATGGCCAGCACGAGCCGGTACGCATTCCGCAGTTTGTCGAAGCCTGCGAACCGGGGATCGATATCGTCTCCGGCAGCCGCTATCTCCAGCAGTACGAAGGCGATAGCGAGCCACCGATCGAACGCCGGCGGGTGAACGAACGGGTGACGGCGGAACTGAATCGTCGCTTGGGTTTTCAGCTGACGGACGCCTTCTGCGGCTTCAAGGCGTATCGGGTTGACGCCTTGCGGCATTTGACGGTCGACGAAGCTGGCTATGCCATGCCGTTGGAGCTCTGGGTGCAAGCGGCGGCGGCGAAACTCAAAGTGATCGAGTTGCCTGTGCCGCTGATCTATCTGGATGAGAAGCGTTCGTTTGGCGGTGTGTTGGACGACGCCACCACACGCATGGAATATTATCATTTGGTGATCGATCGTAGCATCGCCCGCATGAATGAAGCGGGGCATATGTTGGCTCCGTGCGGCGGCATGGCGGAAACGTTGAGTTGAGCGGCATGTCCGACGCGATCGCTTATCACCGCCTGCGAGCGCCGCGCGAATCGGGGCAAACCCTTGTCCAGCCCGCGCTGGCGACGATGGCGCAGGTGCTGCACGACGCCGCGCAAGCGCCGGCCTATCGCGACACGAACATCGCCATCGCCGGAATGCCGCTGGCCGATTTTGCTGGTGCGGCGCGTGCCGAAGCGATTGAACTGGCGAGGACGTGTACCGCCGCGTATCGCGATGTCGCTTGGCTGCCTAGGAACGCCGCCAACCAGCCGATTTTGATGGCGGGGCATCAACCGGAGTTGTTCCATCCAGGCGTTTGGTTCAAAAACTTCGCGCTGTCGGCACTGGCAGCGCAGAGCGGCGCGGTGCCGATCAATCTCGTCGTCGATAACGACACCTGTCGCGCGGCATCCATTCGCGTACCGACCGGCCCCAGGGACGCGCCGCGAATCGAAACGATCCCTTTCGATGGTCCCGCCGCGGAAATTCCGCATGAAGAGCGCGGCATCGTTGATCGCGACACATTCACCACGTTTGCCGAGCGGGTCTCGGCCGCGCTGCAGGAGCGGATCGAAGACCCGCTGGTGAAGCCACTCTGGCGGTTAGCCATCCAACATGCGGATCGCACCAGAAATCTCGGCCAAACGCTGGCGGCGGCGCGGCACGAGTTGGAAGCCAGTTGGGGGTTAAAAACGCTCGAAGTGCCGCTGAGCACTCTCTGTGACACACGTTCGTTCGCCCGCTTCGCATTGCATTTGCTGCTTGATATCGAACGCTTTCAAACGCTCTACAATCAATCGCTGGCAGAGTATCGCGCCGTCAATCACGTCCGCAGCCACGCCCATCCGGTACCCAATCTTCATCGCGACGATGATGGCTGGGAAGCTCCGCTCTGGATTTGGACCAGTGCACATCCGCGCCGCCATAACCTGTTCGTCGAGCGCTATGCCGATCATTTGTTGCTGACCAACCGCGCTCAGATCAAGCTTCGTCTGCCTCTGTCTGGGGGCCAGATCAACGACGATACGATTGCCGCCTGGCAAGCGGCGCGGCGCGGCGGGATCAAGCTGCGTCCCAAAGCGCTCCTTACAACGCTCTATGCGCGGTTGGTGCTGAGCGATTTGTTCCTGCATGGCATCGGTGGCGCGAAATACGACGAACTCACCGACGCATTGTTTTCCCGCTATTTCGACGTGCCACCGCCGATCTATGGCACTTTGACCGCTACGCTCCATTTGCCGGTTGAGAAACCGAATGTCACCGCCAGCGATGTCCGGCAACTCACCCACGATCTGCGCGAACTCCCTTTTCATCCCGAAACGTATCTCACCGACGCGCAGCGCAACGCATCAACCATCGCGCACTGGATTGCCGAGAAGCAGCATTGGCTAGCGCTCGATCTTCCCCAAGGAACACGCAAAGCACGCCATCAGGCGATTGTTGCGCTCAATCAACAGTTGCTCGGAGCGCTCGATGCCCAGCGCGCGCAACTCTCGCAAGCGCTGGCCGACGCCACACGCGCGGCGCGGCAGCGAGCGCTGCTATCTTCGCGCGAGTTTTCATTTTGTTTGTATTCGGCGGAAACTTTACCGCGTCAACTACTGGACCTTTCCGCGCACGGACTCTAAGTTGATGGAATCAAGGGGAGACGACGGACCGCCAGTCTCGATGAGAGGAAGGATTCGTGTCCATGAGTTCCACGCTGCCAAACACTGGCAGGAATCTCGGCCGCTCTGTCGCAAAGGGTGCGCTCGATAACGCGGCCATCACACCGCCTGCGGTCGCTGTCTCGACCGAGCGTTTACTCCTCACCACTTCCGGCCCTGGCGATCATCCGCTGGTCCAACGCCTGCTTAATCTCGCAGGTCACACCGCCGCCGCCGCCGAGTTCCATCTGCAACTTGAAGAGCCTGGCTATCTTCCCAACGAGCGGATCGTCGTTCGCCTGGGTACGGATATTGTCGGCCACGTGCGCGTAGCACGTCGCGAGATGCAACTCGCCGGGCTGTCGCTGCCGGTGGCCGTGGTGCGCGATCTGGCGATCGTGCCGGAGTATCGCGCGCTGGGACTTGCGCCGGCGCTGTTAAAGGCGGCCGTCGAACAAGCGACGCGTGCCAAAGTGGCGGCGATCCTGTGGCAAAGCAGCGCCGAGGATTTGGCCGCCAGTCAGGGCTTCGTGCCGTTAACCAGTGCGACGAATTCCTCGGCGCGTCCCCGCGATGTACTGGCAGCGCTGACGGCGTCGGGCCACATTCAACACGATCCACACGACGTCGAGGTGCCGCTCTGGCCGCTCGCAGGCGGACCTCAACCGCTGACGCTCCGCTGGTGGCGACATTACGAGCTGCCAGGGTTGATGCGACTCTACGCCCGTCAGTTGGAAGCTTCATGTGGCGCGTTTGCCCGCCACGACGAGCGTTGGCGCTGGCTGATTAGCCGGCATGGATACGACCGCATTTATGTCGCCATCGATGGTCCCGATTCGTGGGAACTCGAAAACACGCACCCGCGACTTTTAGGCTATGCCGTGTTGCGCGAGGCGCGCATTGTCGAATTGGTGGTGGCGCCGGAACGTCCCGATGTCGCGCCGCAGTTGCTCGCGCGGGCGTGCAGCGATGCGGTCGAACAAGATTGCCATCGGTTGCATTACAGCGGGCCTCCGAACGATCCGCTGCACGCCATTTTTTCGCAAGCCACACCGAGCGCGCCCGCCACACCCGGCCCGATGGATGCGTGGCAGATCAAATTGATGGATCTCGAGCGTTGGCTCGCGTTGCTCGCGCCGGAAATGTTTCAAAGGTGGCGTGCCAATCCCGATTTGCCACGTGTTGGCGAGTGCGGGCTATCGATCGCTGGTCATAAATGGCTGCTCACCGTCGGGCCACGCGGTGCCAAATTTACGGCAGGTAAGCTGGGGCGGAGTTATTTGTCCTTGGAGGCCGATGTACTCGTGCGATTGCTCCTGGGCACGGTCTCGCCCGCGCAGGCTTTTAGCAGCGGCGCGCTCACAAGCTCCACCGCGCTGGCCGCCAGTTACGCCGACGTCCTCTTTCGCCCGCGCCACTGGTGGCTTCCCCCGTGGGAAGACTTACCTGCGTGCAGCTAGGTCCGCTGGTTCCGCGAACACCCGCCGACTCATCTTCGTCTTTTCTCCTAGGCGAGGATGGGGTAACATTCGCGACACATGGATGGTCGCCTTCGCCAACACGAGCCGGATGCTTCGCCCAAACACGACGGGCCGTTGATCGCGTTTCATCTATTGGGCACGATCGATTTCGATGCTTGTCTGGCCTTACAAACGCGCCTGGTCTACGAAGCAGGTGGGCGTGACGATGGGCGGATCGTGGTATTGCTCGCCGAACATCCGCCGTTGATTACACTCGGCCGCGCTGGGTCGCGCGGTCATTTCCGACTGAACGAACTGCAAATGCGCCGCGAGCGCCTGGAAACTCGCTGGGTTAGTCGCGGCGGCGGTTGCGTCTTGCATCAACCGGGGCAGTTGGCGATCTATCCGATTGTGCCGCTGGCGCAACGCGGTTGGTCGGTGGGTGAATATCTCGCCAAATTCAAGCAGGCGTTGCTCGAGACGCTGCTGGCGTTGCACGTGCAGGCGACCGCGCTGGAGCATTGTCCAGGCATTCATGGTCGAAGTGGGGTGCTGGCGACGCTGGGAATTGCGGTCCGCAATTGGATCACGTTTCATGGTGCATGGCTGAATGTCAGCCCGATGCCCCGCTATTTTCAGCAAATCGACGCTTTCGCCCCGGAATTGGCTCCGTCGGGTCACAAATCGACGATGTCCGCTCTCCTGTCCGAACGTCGCTCACCCGTTACAATGACGCAGGTGCGGTCGGTGCTGATGCAGCAACTAACGAGCGTATTTGAATGCCCTCGCCAACACGTCCACAGCGGCCATCCGCTCCATCGCCCCGCCTTGGCGTCGTGATAGTACCCATCACGCTCCGCGTGATGCCCTGGGTCATGATAGTACTCATCACGCTCCGCGTGATGTCAGAAATTAAGATAGATAGTACTCATCACGCTCCGCGTGATGCCCTGGGTCATCGTGTGGCGAGTAATACTCACGGCTCGGCATGCTGAGGCATCACGCGGAGCGTGATGAGCACAAACATTCGAAAATCATTGCACGAGCGCGTATGTCGATTACTTCTTTGCCGATACTCTCGAACACCGACACCCCCGACGCCAGCGCTGCGCGCCGCTTGCCGCGCTGGTTGAAGCGCGAAGTTCCCAAAGGGAACGCAAACCACTTCACCGAAAGCTTGCTCTCGGAACTCCGTTTGGAAACCGTGTGTGACAACGCCAAGTGTCCTAACCGGATGGAGTGCTATTCGCAGAAGACCGCCACGTTCATGATTCTGGGCAACGTCTGCACGCGCCCCTGCGGATTTTGTGCGGTCGCGCGCGGCAAGCCAGCGCTGCCGGAAGCGGATGAGCCGGAGCGTTTGGCGGAAGCGTCGTATCGTTTGGGCCTGAAGCATGTGGTGATCACCTCGGTGACGCGCGACGACTTGCCGGATGGTGGCGCGGAACATTACTACCGCTGCATCAAGGCGGTGCGTGAGCGAACGGGCGCGACGATTGAAGTGCTAACGCCGGATTTTGTCGCGCAAAAGCACGCCCTCGATCGCGTGATCGAAGCCGCGCCGGAAGTCTTTAATCACAATACGGAAACTGTGCCGCGACTGTATCGCCCGGTGCGCGGCCCCAAGAGCGATTATCGCTGGACGCTGGAATTCTTGCGGCATGTGAAAGACGTGAATCCCAGCATCAAGACCAAGAGCGGCCTGATGCTCGGACTGGGCGAGACGCGCGAGGAAGTGCTCGACGTGCTGGCGGATTTGCTGGATTATGGCTGCGACTTGCTCACGCTCGGTCAGTACTTGCAACCCGGCGAAGGCTATTTGCCGGTGGTGGAGTACATTCATCCCGACTTGTTCGCGGAGTATGGTCGCGCCGCCAAGGCGATGGGCTTCAAACAAGTCGCCAGCGGCCCCTTTGTGCGCAGCAGTTATCACGCCCGCGAAATGGCGGAGTTGTATTAAGAGAGGTAGGCTGCCAGCCTGCCGTCTTGTTCAATCGCTTCGAATGACTAAATCGCAGGCGAGCCGCCTACGCCACATTACATGCCCACGCCGCTACTCCTCCCCGATCTTGGCCTGGGGCAAACGCCCATCACCGCCAGCGTGTGGCTTTCGGATGTCGGCGCGCAAGTTTACGAAGGGGATCGCTTGCTGGAAGTATGTGCTGGCGAGGTGACGATCGATCTGCCTTCGCCTGCCAGTGGCGTGCTGCTAGAGCAACATGTGAGCGAGGATGATGTGTTGCAGGTGGGACAGGTGCTGGGGTTGGTTGGGGATATGGCGCAGAACAGCACCACTGACGCAGTTTGATCGAGCGTTTGGAGCGCGATAGAATGGGGGAAGGTTCGTTCCTCTGGAGTCAAGGCGATGACACGATCAATCGAGTTGCCCGAGACCACATTCACGCAGCTGGAATTGATGGTACGGCGGCGAGGCTATACGACGCTCGTTGAGTACTTGTCAAAATGGGCCGAAATGGAAGCGAATCGTCCGCGTGCGACGCTTGTCGAGATCGATCAATTGCGCGATGAAATGCTGGCAAAGTACGGTTCATTCTCCGACAGCACTCAAATGATTCGGGAGGACCGTGACCGTTGAAAACGCCCGTCGTTATCGATAGTTCGGTTGCGATCAAGTGGTTTGTCGCCGAGCATGATTCCGCGCAAGCGCGAGGAATTCTCGTGGCAGGAATTGCGGGGCAATTGGATCTGATCGCTCCTGACTTCATCGCAATCGAACTGGGAAATATCGTTTGGCGTCAACAGCGTTTTGCTGGCATGAGTCTCGCCGACGCGGAACGCGTGCAACAACTGACGCGGCAATTGAATTGCACGCTTTTTCCGGCCTCCGACTTGCTGGATTCCGCGTTTCGCTTAGCGTGCCAGTTTCAATGCACCGTCTACGACATGCTCTACGTCGCCTTGGCGGTCCGCGAAAACTGTCCGTTCGTAACGGCTGACGAGCGGCTGGTGAATAGCGCGCAACACGCCTTGCCACTGGTCAAGACGCTGGCGAACTGGCCATAAGGCCGACAGGGTTATTTCTATTTTGTAAATAGATATTGACAACATCCAAGTAACGTGTCACAACACAGACGCTAAAGCTCGCGATGCTGGCTGTCATAGCCGACTGCAATCGTGTTCTCCTCCGCTACACACAAACCACCCAAAAGGGCTGTTTTTAAACGCGATTTGTACAAGGAGGTGCAAATTTGTGAATTTGACGCAAGCTACTGACCTGAAGCCAGTTGCGACAAATTAATATGCCACAAGAGGGGTTGTGCAACGCTTTGAGTATGCCAGCCACAAGCGGACACGGCCGTCCTGTTCAAGGCGAAATACGGCGGAGGGTTGAGTCAAATGGGAAGAAGCAAGGCAGACCGGGTGCCTCCCGCACCATAAATTCTTCGCGAGCGGAGCGGTCGGGCTCAATTGGCCTTTCCCACCACGCGCTTTCGGCTAAGATATTGTACTGGCGAGGTATTTGACGGGCGAACTCCGCACCACGGGGTGGCGTCTTAATCATGGTCGATCACTTCGCATGGGGTAGGGTCACCCTCCCACTGCCTTTCCATGACGAGGCACCTACCCAAGACGAAGGATTTCTTCCCGCACCCGGTGAATGACTGGGGTCGAAGGGAACGGACGCCGCTGGCATTCCCTCCAGCTTGGCTGTTTCGTGGATTGGTATTACAGGGAGTTACTGCAATTTCCCCGCGTCCTGGCGACTTGGATGGGGGGCAAGTTCGTTTGTCAGTCGCGCGTAATTCGGGTGTAGCATGAATCTGGCGAAACTTCGTAACTTTGGTATCTCCGCGCACATCGACTCGGGCAAGACGACGCTCAGCGAGCGGATCCTCTACTACACCGGCCGCATCCACAAGATTGAAGAAGTCAAAGGTGGCGGCGATGGCGCGACCATGGATTACATGGAACTCGAGAAAGAGCGCGGCATCACCATCACCAGCGCCGCCACCACGGTGAAGTGGGATGGTCGCGAACATAACTGGGATGAACACACGCTCAATCTGATCGACACTCCCGGCCACGTGGACTTCACGATCGAAGTCGAGCGCAGCTTGCGCGTGCTGGATGGCGCGGTGCTGGTGCTCTGCAGCGTCGCCGGCGTGCAATCGCAATCGATGACGGTCGATCGCCAAATGAAGCGCTATCGCGTGCCACGCCTGGCGTTCATCAACAAGATGGACCGCACCGGTGCCGATGCGTTCAAAGGTTTGAGAGACCTGCGCGAGAAGCTCGGCGCGGAAGCCTTCTTGATGCAATATCCGATGGGCGCGGGAGCCGATTTCCAAGGTTGTATCGACCTGATCACCATGAAGGCCTACTACTTCGATGGTGCCAAAGGCGAAACCGTTCGCGAGGAACCGATTCCAGAACAGTTCCAGGAAGAAGCCGCGCACTATCGCCACGAAATGCTCGAAGCGATCGCCATGTATAGCGACGAAGTGATGGAGAAGGTGCTGTCGGAAGAAGAAGTCTCCGAAGAGCTGATCCACAAAGTCGTAAAGCAAGCGGTCCAGCAACAGGGTGCCACGCCGGTTTATCTCGGCACGGCGCTAGGTAACAAAGGCGTGCAACTCTTGCTCGACGCGATCGTGCGCTATTTGCCATCGCCACTGGAGCGCGAATACCACGCCAAGGCTTGGGCGAATCCGGAAGAAAACTTCCCCATCAAGCCGGACGCCTCGCTGCCGTTTGTCGGCATGGCGTTCAAGATCGTGGAAGATCCGTTCGGTCAACTCACGTTCACCCGCATCTATCAAGGCAAGATCGAGAAGGGTGGCACGTATGTGAATCAACGTACCGGTAAGAGCGATCGCTTTAGCCGCATCGTGAAGATGCACGCCGATAAGCGCGAGGAAGTCGATTCCGCCGAAGCAGGCGACATCGTCGCCGTGATGGGCATCGACTGCGCCTCGGGTGATACCTACGCCGCGCAGGCGAAGTACTGCACGCTGGAAAGCATGTTTGTGCCCGAGCCTGTTATCAAAATGGCCGTTACGCCGACCAACCGCGGCGACTCGGACAAGATGGGCAAAGCGCTACAACGCTTCCGCAAGGAAGACCCGACGTTCCGCGTTTTCAACGACGAGGAAACAAGCGAAATCCTCATCGCAGGCATGGGCGAATTGCACTTGGATATTTACATCGAACGTATTCGTCGCGAGTACAAAGTGGAACTCGAAGTTAGCCCACCGCAAGTGAGCTATCGCGAGGCCGCCACCATCAAGCACGAATACAACTACAAGCACAAGAAGCAGACCGGTGGTTCGGGTCAATACGCCCACATCGTCGGCTACTTCGAGCCGATCACGGAAGCCGATGAAGGGGACAAGGATTTCCAATTCATCGACGAAGTGGTGGGCGGTCGTATCCCCAAGAACTTTATTCCCTCGGTGGAAAAGGGCTTCAAGGATTCGGTCATCAAGGGTCCGCTCGCGGAATATCCCGTGGTGGGCATCAAGACGGTGCTGACCGATGGTTCGTATCACGACGTCGACTCGTCCGATCGCGCGTTTCAAATCGCTGCCCGCGATTGCTTCCGCGAGACGTTCAAGTTGTGCAAGCCTGTGCTGCTCGAACCGATCATGAAGGTCGAAATCGAAGTGCCTGAGGATTTCCAAGGGCCGGTCGTCGGCGATGTGACCAGTCGTCGTGGTATCATTCAATCGACTGACATGAAGGACAAGACCTGCACGATCGTCGCCGAAGTGCCGCTGGCTGAAACCTTTGGTTACGCCACGGACCTCCGCAGCATGACGCAAGGCAAGGGTACCTTCACGATGGAAGTCGCCGGCTACAAGCGTGTGCCAGCGAGCATTCAAGAAGAGATCATCGACGCCAAGCGGAAGTTGCTGGTTGGTGCGAAGTAGTGACGCGGCTTCGCGCCGCCACTATATTTTAATGCGTTATCAACCCTCGATCTGGCAACGGATCGAGGGTTGTTTTATGTTCGCTCGACGATATTTCCCTAGGACACATTCGCGCGGGGTCGCACGTGCGACTGCGACGAACCTAGCAGCACTCACACCGCACGCCACTGGTACACGTCCGCCAAGGCTTGCCGAACCGCTTCGGTCAAGGCGCGGATGCCAGCCAGTTTGGGAAGCACACGATAGGCGTGAGCTTCTTCGGCGGCACGCGTGATGGCGTCATCGAGTTGTGCGGAGATCAAGATGCAGGGGAGAAGTGAGCGGAACTCCTTCACGCGGCGAATCGTTTCCACGCCGGTCAGGCGAGGCATGTGCATATCGAGCAAGAGCAAATGCACAGGCTCGCGCTGCACGATAGCGAGAGCTTCCTCGCCATCGGAGGCTAGCAACGTGTGAAAGCCGCGCGGCTCAAAGACTTCGCGCAAGGTTTGGCGAAAGTCCCGATCGTCGTCGGTGATGAGTAGCAAGGGAGAATCGACGTGTGTCATCGTCCCACCTATTCCCAGGCCTCGACTCCCCAGAGTCGAAGGCGAAATTCCTTAACCATTCTACGCCAGCAATTGTGATGCCGACGATTCAACTGTTTGCGAAGATTTAGGGTTACAAGCCGTAAAGGTTTGCTGTGACTGCACTTCTATCAGAATCGGCGAAAGAGGGAAAGTCAAATTAGTAAAAGAAGACAGTTTACGCAGCTTGTCACGGCGGCAGACTGCCTGCCAGTTGGGCAGGAGGCGGGCGAGGAGGGAGGCGGGAGGGGTTCGGAGTTAAGGGTTCAGGGTTCGGGAAGGCAGAGTTAAAGGGTCAGATGTCAGAGGTTTGCACGCGGAAGTCGGAGAAATGCTAAATGCTGGGAATATCAGCACCTTGTAAGGGTTCACACCCCGAACCCCGAACCCCGAACCCCGAACCCCGAACCCCGAACCCCGAACCCCGAACCCCGAACCCCGAACCCC
>JBGSHH010000955.1:0-2279 GCA_041752355.1 Pirellulaceae bacterium
ACGAAATCGACGTTCAACCGGCTGATCCAGTCCGCCAGTCCATACTTGCTGAGTACGGACAGGATTTCCGTCCAGCGCTTCACGTTGCGATAAATATGGGGGATGGCGCTGATGCGCATGGTCGAACCTTGCGAGACAGTGGCTGCGAACGATCGACGGGCATGTTCGCCAACCAGTAAGTATAGCCTGCTAGAGATAAGTTGTCAATACATGTTTGTCATTTATTAACGAGATCGTTTTTGCCGCTTGACCTTGAGGCGGCGGCAATCGAAACTGCATAGCTCGCCTGTTTCCTCCCTCCCTAGTTTAATTCCCCGTTACTTCCCAGGTTGCCCCATGAATCTCCGCCATTGCCTTGGTTCGATGCTCTGTTTGCTGACCCTGGTGTCGTGCGCCCAGGCCGAAAACTGGCCGCAGTGGCGCGGTGCCAGCCACGACGGGATCAGCACGGAAAAAGGGCTGCCGGTCAAATGGAGCAAGTCCGAAGGTATCTTGTGGCGGGCGGAACTCCCGGGTGCCGCAGGCGCCACGCCGGTCATCTGGGGTGACAGAATCTTCCTGACCAGTGTCGACAAATCCAATGGCGATTTGCTGCTCCTTTGTTTGAACACCGCAGGTAAGGAACTCTGGCGGCGAAAAATCACGACCGGTAATCAAGACGTTCGCGGCGACGAAGGAAACTCCGCTTCGGCGTCTCCGTGTACCGATGGAAAGCACGTCTGGGCTTTCATGGCCAATGGCGAACTGGCTTGCTTCACGGTCGCTGGCGAGGAGGTTTGGAAGCTCAATGTGCAAGATCGTTATGGCAAGCTGAAGATTCAATTCGGCATGACTTCGACGCCGTTGCTCGATGGCGACAAACTCTACCTGCAACTCATTCATGGCGAAGGAGATCCCAAAACGCGCGAAGCCAAAGTGGTCGCTCTGGAGAAGACCACAGGCAAGGAAATCTGGGCCGTCGATCGTCCCAGCGAAGCTCACTCCGAGAACGAACACAGTTACGCTTCGCCGACGCTCTATCGCGACAAGGATCGCGAGTATCTGTTGACGCACGGCGCGGATTATATTGTCGCGCATGACTTGAAAGATGGCCACGAGATTTGGCGCTGTGGCAATCTCAATCCTCCTGGCAAGTACGAGCCGACGTTGCGTTTTGTCGCTTCGCCGGTCGCGGTCCCCGGTTTGATCATCGCCCCCAGTGCGAAGAACTATCCCGTCCTCGCCATCAAGCCTGATGGCAGCGGCGACTTGACCGATAAAGATTCCGCGCTGGCGTGGAGGCTCGATAGTGGCACGCCCGATGTGCCATCGCCGCTGGTTGTCGGCGAGTACGTTTATCTCTGTCGTGAGAATGGCAATCTCGTTTGCCTCAATCGCGCAACAGGCGAGAAGCTTTACGAGAAGCCAACCACTCGCGATCGCCATCGCGCTTCGCCCATTTACGCCGATGGATTGATCTATACCTCCGCCCGCAACGGCATCATCACGGTGAGCAAGGCCGGCCCAGAGTTTGAAATCGTTTCGCAGAACAACATGCAAGAATCGATCTCCTCCTCCCCTCTCATTTCCAACGGCCGCCTCTACATTCGCACCTTTGACGCGCTGTATTGCATTGGGAAATAGAGTACTCATCACGCTCCGCGTGATGCCTGAGGTCTTTCGGTCTTGCCAGCTACTCGCTGGTCTTGGTGGCGAGTCTTGTGCGTAGCGCGCAGAAGGTGGCGTCCAACTGCATCACGCGGAGCGTGATGAACACCAAGAAAAGTACTCATCACGCTCCGCGTGATGCCTGGGGGCTTTCGATCTTGCGGGCTACTCGCTGAGCTTCGTGGTGAGTCTTGTGCAAAGCGCGCCGTATTCGTCATCAAGCGGCATCACGCGGAGCGTGATGAACACCAAGAAAAGTTCTCATCACGCTCCGCGTGATGCCTGTTCTCTCTCAATCTTGCCAGCTACTCGCTGGTCTTGGTGGCGAGTCTTGTGCGTAGCGCGCAGAAGGTGGCGTCAAGCAGCATCACGCGGAGCGTGATGAACACTAAGTAGTTCCGCGTGATGCCTGAGAATGCTCCATTTTACCGACTTCAGATTGATCGCCATTCCAAGATTGCTACAATGCAGCTTTTACAGCAGGGTGCATTATGGGCTGAACGTGATGAATTCAGAGCCCCATCCATCCAAGTTCGAGATCGGTGTTTTTGACAAGCGACAGAGCGTGGCGATGCTTGATCGTCGCTTGCCGCATTGGTCGCAAGCAGGCACGATTAGCTTCATTACATTTC
>JBGSHH010000956.1:0-22176 GCA_041752355.1 Pirellulaceae bacterium
ACCCCATGCGAGCGCAACCCAGGCTACTGAATGTGGTGGGTGGCCGCAAAGTTTTACTGATCGCTAGATGCGGAAGGGCGCGCCGTGCAAGTCGTGTCTGAATTGCCAGCACGATGGTGGTGAGTGGTCGGCTAGCACAATTCTCATTCGATTTGTCGTGCTAAGGATACCGATTTTACCCAAGGTGAAGACTCCTTGGAGAATTGAGGCATGCCTGCTCGTTCGCGATATCCCGCTGGTCCGCTAGCATTTGTGGCGTTTGGTCTGTTCGTGCTGACGTGGTCCGCCTTGCGGCTTTGGACCTCGTCGAGCGACCCCGCCACCGCTGCGCGCGCTGACTTGCCTGAGACGGATCCCATTTTGACGCAGTCGCCGATTGTGGAATCGCCCCATGTGGTGATTAGCGTCGCGACGAATATCAACACGTCTGTCGAAGCCGCGCCGGGCATCACGAGCGAGCGCCCCGCGCTCCCCAAAAGTCCCGCTGCGTTGGTGTTGAACGATTTCGCCACGCTGCCGAGTGTCGCCGAAATAGCGCCCCCCGTGGCGACGCGCATCGAGTACGATCCGGTCGTGACCTTGGAACCGGAGATCAGTCTGGTGATGGAACCAGCGCTCACGCCTTCGACGAGCGGCCAATTACCGCCGATGCTGGGGCAACGCGACTTGCTGCCCCACGCTCAACCTGCGTTCAGTCGGGCGCTAGCGACTCGCGCGCCGGCCCTCGATCGCCCTTGGCCTTATCCGATCTCGCTGGTGGTGGCGCTGCAAGCGATGGAAACCTATCCCGCGACCGCCAACTGGGCTCGCGAGGTGCAGGTGGGCATCGATCTACTATTTGCCGCCGACGGGCTAAACTCGCCTGGGACGCTGGCGGCGCTGGAGCGGTTGGAATTGCTGAGCGACGACGCCCGTAATGTCGCGCCGACTTGCCGCTTGCCTGAAGAGCAAGTGCTCCTGGCCCGCACTTCGTTTGGTTTGACGCGGCGGTTGATCGTCTGGCGGCAAGTGCAACGCTTGACGGCCCAAGCGCAATGGGTGACGACGCACAGCGCCACGAGCGATGCCCGCATGATGCAAGCGATCGCGGAGGTCGAGCAATTGCTCGCAACCGATCGCTCCTGGCAAGACTATTTGCTACTGCAACGCTTGCATGGCGCGCTGGTCGTCTCGACCAGCACGGAGCGTGGCGAACTGGCGCGGCGGATTCTCGGCCGTCTAGAAGCACCCGAATTGACCGCAGCGCAGCGTAAGCTACTCGCTAGTCCCGCCGTGCTGGAGCTGGCCAAGGCCCTCGAACCCTGGGCGGCGGAGCAAGTGAATTTGCCGCAGTTGGTCGATGCGTTGGAACAATTGGAGGTCGGCCAGTCGTCGCAAGCGGCGCATATCGTGGCGGCATCGTATCAACGCTTGCGATGGAATGAAGCGGGCACCAGCAAGGAGCTCGCCGATCATCTGGACACGTTCTATCGCAATGCCAACGTCCGCGTGGCGATCAGCGGCGAATTGCTCAATCGACTATTGCCGGAACAGAACGCCGTGGAAGAAGACGTGAACGATCACGTGCTGGGCGCGCGGGTGTTTGGTCGCAGCCAAACGTCCTCCCGGCTGCGCGTCGTGCTGTTGCCTGATGGTCGCCGACTCAAGCTCGGTCTGGAAGCCGAAGGTGAAGTCGATAGCAGCACCTCCGCCACCAAGGGACCAGCCACCTTCTACAGCCAAGGCAACTCTCGCTTCCACGCGCGTAAGCTGCTGTCGCTCGATCGCCAAGGCTTACGCGTGTGGCGTTCGCAAGCGGATGTGGAGACCGATAGCGAGCTAACCGACTTGGAAACCGATTTCGACGCGCTGCCCTTCGTGGGCTTGCTGGCTCGCGCCGTGGCGCAGCAGCAGCACGACGAGAACTACACCGCGGCTAACTATGAGATTCGCGGCAAGGTGGCGGCCAAAGCGGAACATCGCTTCGATAGCGAAGTGCATCGCCAGATCGAAGTCGCGGAGCGCGAGTTTGTCGATAAACTCTACTCACCGCTGGCCCGTTTGCAATTGGAACCGACCGCCGTCGATCTGCGCACGACGAATGACCATCTTATCGCGCGCTATCGCGTCGCCGCCAAGCATCAAGTCGCTGCTTTCACGCCCCGGCCCCAAGCCCCGGCCGAGAGCATGCTCAACATTCAATTGCATCAATCGACCATCAACAACGTCCTCGAACAACTCAAGCTCGATGGTCGCCGCACCGATCTCGATACGCTCTATCGCGATCTGAGCCGAGTCTTCGGACAGGAACTCACGCCGGAAATGCCCGAGGATTTGCCCGAGAAGGTCACCATCGAATTCGCCGAGCAGGACGCCGTCCGTTGCTATCTCGACGCCGGTCGCGTGGTGGTCGTGGTGAAGCTGGTCGAGCTATCGCAAGGCCGCAATCACAAGTGGAAGAACTTCACCGTGCAGGCCGACTATGTCCCCGATGTGAATAGCCTGGATGCCAAATTGGTCCGCGGTGGTTCGCTGGAACTGATCGGCGAGCGCTTGAATTTCCGCGATCAAATTGCGCTGCGCGGCATCTTCAACAAGGTGTTCTCGAAGAATCGCGATTTCAATCTCGTGAGCGAGCAGATCGCGAAGAATCCCAAGCTGCAAGATCTCAAGATCAATCAGTTCGTGATTCAGGATGGTTGGATTGGACTTTCGGTTGCCGCGCCGCCTCGCGTTGACAAGCCGAAAGTGGCGAGCGAGAATTGTGAACCCGCGCGGTTGAAGTAGCCAGCGACGGCCGCCTCCTCGTTGCCCGGTGATGAACCGCCGGCACGGTAAGCAACACGATGTCTCTCTCCGCCGACTACGATCAGGCAGTCGCATTGCATCACGCCGGTAAGTTGCAGGAGGCGGAGCGACTTTATCGCGCGATGTTGCAGGAAAACCCGCAACACGCCGATGCCTGGCACATGCTCGGCCTCATTGCGCATCAAGTCGGGCAAAGCGAACCGGCGCTCGATTGCGTGCGCAATGCCATCGCCATCGCGCCGCAAACACCTTCGTATTACCACAACTACGCGCTGATTTTGCACAAGCTGGAGCGCCATGAGGAAGCGGCCGCCGCGTTGGAGCGCTTGCTTGCGCTAAAGCCTGCGGACATCGAAATCCATCGCGTGCTTGTGAATCTGCGTAGCCAAATGGGGCAACCGGAAGGATTGGGTTTGGCGTTGCGTGGCCTGGCGAATGCTTTGTCCGCCGCCGAGGAGCACGAAGAGGCTATTCAGGTCTATCGGCGCGCGATTGAGCTGCGCCCGCGCGATATCGAGATTCTGAACAATCTTGGCGTGGTCTACATGGAGCAAGGCTTGATCGAGTCCGCCATCACTTGTTACGAGCAGGCGGTCGCGATTCGCCCTCAACTGGCGGAGTTGCATAACAATCTTGGCAACGCGCTCTGCAAGCGCGGGCGGATCGACGACGCCGCGCGCGAGTATCGTCAAGCACTCACATGCAAACCCAACTATCCCAAGTGTTCCAATAATCTCGCGGTGATGCTGATTGAAGCGGGACGCTTTGACGAAGCGGTGGCCGCGCTGCGCGAGGCGTTGAACTTCCGGCCTGATATCCCGGAGTTGTTGTGCAATCTGGGGGTGGCGCATAAGAACCTCGGCCAAATCGAAGACGCGATGCATGCCTATCGCCGCGCGCTGACGCTCGATGCGCAATTCGTCGACGCGCATCACAACGTCGCTAATCTATTCCTCGATTGCGGACTGCTCGACAAGGCGGAGCTCGCCTATCGCACGGCGATCACCTTGCAACCGGACGATGTTGAATTCCATCGGCATCTGGCGCTGACCTATAAGCGGCAGGCGAATACCGCCGGCGCGCGGCAAGCGCTCGCCGAAGCCTTACGACTCGATCCCCAGCAGCCTCTCGTCGAATTGCGCGCCGCCACGCTCTGTCCCATGGTGTTCGCCGACGCCGCCCACATGCAGGCGGAACGCGCGCAACTCGATGCGGCGGTCACGCGGTTTCAGCAACAGCCACTGCGTGTCGGTCGGATGGAATTGATGCATTCCCACGCCGAGCCTCCCTTTCACGCGCAGTTCTTCGCAGGCAACTTACGCCCCTTTCGCGAAGCCTACGCGGGCTTGTTCACGCACTTGTTCAAAACCGAGCGTCCGGCGCGCAACAGTGGCAAACCGCGCGTCGGCTTTGTCGTGACCAAGGGACATGAAGGAGTATTCTTGAAGTCGCTGCGCGGCGTGCTATCGCGACTGGATCGCGAGCGGTTTGAGGTCGTGGTGTTCGCTTCGGCGGTCGCCGTGCCGCGCATCCGACGCGAAATCACCGCGCCGCTGCAAGCGATCGCCTTGCCGGAGCGCGCCGACCGTATCGTGACGACCATCGGCGATGCGAAGCTGGATATTCTCTATCACTGGGAAGTCGGCACCGACTCGGTCAACTATTTCCTGCCGATGTTTCAACTGGCGGCGCGGCAATGCACCTCCTGGGGTTTGCAGCAAACTTCGGGCATGGCGGCAATGGACTTCTACCTTTCGAGCGCGCTCGTCGAACCGGAGAACGCCGCCGAGCACTATCGCGAGCCATTGCTCTTGGCCGACACGCTGCTCACTTATCAGTATCGTCCCACATCCTCGCCAGCAACCAAGAGTCGTGCCGACTTCGATTTGAACGACAAGGCGCATGTCTACACGTGCGCGCAACATCTCGGCAAGTTCCATCCCGATTTCGACGCCACGCTGGCGGAGATTCTGCGGCGCGACGATCAAGCGACGTTGGTGATCACGCAAGATCGCTTCAACATCGGAGCGGAGAGCTTGCGGTTGCGATTTGCGACCACCCTCGGCGATGTGGCCGCCCGCGTGCGTTGGTTCCCCCGTCTATCGGAACAGGACTACCGCGACTTGCTCGCCGCGAGCGATGTGCTGCTCGATCCGCCGCACTTTGGTGGCGTGAATTCCACCTACGATGGTTTGGCGCTCGGCAAGCCGATAGTGACATGTCCCAGCGGCTATCAGCGCGGGCGTTACACGTTGGGCTGCTATCGCAAAATGAATGTTCTCGACTGCGTCGCGCGCGATGTGGCCCATTACGTCCAGCTGGCTGTGAAACTTGGGAGCGACGCCGACTATCGCGCGGCCCTTGCTCAGCGGCTCGCGCAAGCCAGCGACACGCTCTGGGAAGACGACGGGGCGGTGCACGCACACGAACGGTTGTTCGAGCGAATGCTGGCGACGGATACGTCGTTGTAAGTGCATATCTTGCAAGGTGTTGTATAACGCCGTTCAGCGCTGCCGAAAGCCCGGCGGATAGCGAAACCGGTCCTCCACCGTCAATCTGAAACGCGGAGCGCGGGGCCGGGGTATAATGCGGCACGTTGGCTGATCCGGTCTGACAATCCTCGATCTGGGGATTTCATCGAAAAGGGTATCGCTATGTCCCTGCGTACGTTCCGCGCCTTGTTGCTGCTGCTTTGGGTGGGGTTGTCGTCCACCGCGCTAGCGGCCGATCCGGCCAACCTGGAGGCGCTCGAATTGATGCCTGCGTCCACGGTCGCGTACTTTGAAATCACCGCGCCGCAGAAGTTGCTCGACACGGTGCTCGATCATCCGCTGATGAAGGAATTGGAGAATCAGCCTGAATATCAAACAGCGCTCGAATCGCCCGACATGCAGGAGCTGCGCAAGGTGCTGACGCTTGTGGAAGAGAAACTCGGCACCAAGTGGCGTCCGGCGCTGACGACGCTCAGTGGCGACGGGGTGCATATCGGCGTCGATCTGGCGACGCAAGGGGTGGTGCTGCTGGCGAAGTCGCGCGATCCCAAGCTCTTGGAGAAAGCGCGCGACACGTTCATCGAACTCGCCCGCGCCGACGCCAAAGACAAAGGGCAGGAAGATCGGATCAAGCTCGAAGCGTATCGCGGCGTGACCGCCTATCACGTGGAAGACGTCTATTATGCCACGCACGGACCGTGGCTGATCCTCACCAACAAAGCATTGCTGGGCAAGATGGTGCTCGACAATGCCTTCGCTGCCGGACCAGGCAACTTGCGCGACGAGAAGCAGTTTCAGCAAGCGCTCAAAACGAAAGTCGGCCAGCCGACCCTGTGGACCTATACGGACCTGACGATCTTGCGTGCCACCGGCATCGCCAATGCCGTGTTCAATCAAAAGAGCGACAATCCCGGCGTGGAGATCTTGATCGGTGGCATTCTGGCGGCGATGCCGGACGCGCCGTTTGTCACCGCTTCGGTCGATATCGACGACAATCGCGTTAAGTTCGTCACGGCCATTCCATACGATGCCAAGTCGGTCGCCAAGACGCGCGAGTTCTATTTCGGCGCAGGTGGCAAAGGCGCGGCGCCAGCGCTACTCGAGCCAAAAGACATGATCCTTTCGCTGAGTACCTATCGCGATTTCGCCTCGATGTGGCGGCACGCGCCGGACTTGTTCAGCAAAGATGTGAATACCCAGCTCGACGAAGCCGAAGGTGGCCTGACCACGATCTTCAGCGGGCGAGACTTCGGCGACGATATCCTCGGCAATCTCGAACCTGGCCTCCAGTTGGTAGTGACCCGGCAAAGCTATGGCGCCGACGACGTCGAACCCCAAATCAAGTTGCCGGCGATCGCGGTCGTGTTTCGCATGAAGAAGCCGGAAGAGACTGCGCGACAATTCAAGATCACCTATCAGAGTCTGATCGGCTTCGCTAATATCGCAGGCGGGCAAGCGAAGCTCGAACCGCTCGATCAAGATTCGGAAAAAATCGGCGGCGTGATGCTTGTCGCCGCGAAGTACTTGCCACCGACGGATGCCACGCAAAAGAAACAGGCTGGCATTCACTTCAATACTTCGCCCACCGTCGCGTTTGTGGGGGACAAGTTCATCTTCGGCAGCACGCGAGCGCTGGCGCTGGAACTGGCGCAACAGTTCGAGAAGCAAACGCCTCCCGATTTGGTCGGCACCAATACGAAATTGAAGATCAACGGCGTAAACGTGCTGCGTGCTCTGGACGAGAATCGCCAGCAACTCATCGCGCAGAACATGCTCGCGAACGGGCACGATCAAGCGGCCGCGGAGACCGAGATCGGCCTGTTGCTCAACCTGCTCAAGTCGTTTCAAGAGACTTCACTGAGCCTGACCAACGATCACGACACGCTACGCTTGTCGTGGGAGTTGACGCTGGATGCTGGCAAGTAACATGGCAGGAAATCAACATCATGAGTCTGACGCCGCAAACCGCTTGGCTCCCTTTTGAGCCTTCCGCCGAGCGACCTTGGAATCGACGCCTGGCGGCACATTTGTTTCGCCGCGCAGGCTTTGCGGCGAGCCGCGCGGAGTTGGAGGTCGCGGTGCAGGAGGGACCGCGCGCGACGGTGCAAAAGTTGCTCGCGGTCGATGCAGAGCCGCCCAAGTTCGCAGGCGAGATGCAAGCGTTCGCCAACACCTTGCTGGCGGGCAATAATCCGCAAACACTGTCGGGCTGGTGGCTCTATCGGATGTTGCACACGCCTGCGCCGCTGCTAGAAAAGATGACACTCTTCTGGCACGGTCACTTCGCCACCAGCGCAGCCAAAGTCACCGATGCGAAGTTAATGTACAACCAGAACGCTCTGCTCCGTAAGCATGCGCTGGGTTCGTTCGAGGAACTGGTGCAAGGCATTTCGCGCGACCCGGCGATGCTGATCTATCTCGATTCCGTCACCAACAAGAAGACGCATCCCAACGAGAATTACGCCCGTGAGGTGATGGAGTTGTTCTGCCTGGGGCTGGGCAACTATACGGAGCAAGACATCCAAGAGCTGGCGCGTTGCTTCACTGGCTGGGAGATTCAGCGCAACGAGTTTAAGTTCAATCGCTTTCAGCACGATTTTGGCACCAAACGCGTGCTAGGTAAGACGGGCGATTTCAATGGCGAGGAGGGTGTGAAAGTGCTGCTCTCGCAGCCTGCCGCGCCGCAGTTTATTTGTGCCAAGTTGGTGCGTTTCTTCGTTACGGACGAAGACGCACTTTCTCCGGAGCTCATCGCGCCGCTGGCGGAAAAGTTTCGCGCCAGCCACCTGGTCGTCGCGCCGGTCTTGGAAACACTGCTCACAAGCCGTTACTTCTATAGCGACGAAGCCCAGGGGAAAAAGATCCGCTCGCCGGTGGAGTTGGGCGTCGGCTTGTTGCGTTCGCTCGACGCCACTGCCAGCACACAGCGCCTGGCGGTGGAGTTAGGCGAATTGGGACAAATGCTGTTCTTTCCGCCGAATGTGAAGGGTTGGGATGGTGGTCTGGCATGGATCAACAGCGCCACGCTTTTGGGGCGCGCGAATCTGGTGAAGCACATGATCGAGGACAACAATGCCAAGTTTGGCGGCGGGACCTTGAGTGCCTACGTCCAACAGCAAGGCTGGCAGTCAGCCGCCGACGTGGTCGCTGCGCTGCAGGAACTGTTGCTGGCCAGCGAACTCTCTCCGGACGTTCGCCAGCAACTAATCGCCATTCTCGACGATCACCCGCGCGATCGCCAACGAGCGCTGCGGCAAGTGATTCACACGCTCGGAGCGTTGCCGGAGTTTCAGATGAGTTAAAGGAAATGCGGAAGAGGTTTTGCCGCGGATGAACACAGCAGATAACACAGATCAGAAAAAGACAGTTGATGGAAAGAATGTATTGAATGAGTTTCTTCACCCAAGGGCATCGTGCTGCATTTTCCAAATCCGTGTCAGCCGCGTTCATCCGCGGCGCAAGTCTCTTAGTACATGTCAGATTAGTTAATGAGGGGTCTTGCCACGGATGAACGCAGGTGACGGGGATCGCAGACAGCGAATTGATGGCAGTGGAGTTTCTCGACTGAATTCTTTTAATCCGTGTCAGCCGCGTTCATCCGCGGCGCAAGTCTTTTGATGCATCTCTGGAGCTTGGTTATGAAGCACGAAGATGTCACGGGACAAATCCTCAAAGTATTTTACGAGGTTTACAATGAGCTGGGACATGGTTTTCTGGAGTCCGTTTATGAGAAGGCCATGCGCATCGCCTTACAGCAAGCAGGTTTAGATGTCGCGCCCAAGGAACTGATCAACGTTTGGTTTCGCGGCAGCGTTGTGGGGCAATTCGCGCCGGACGTGATCGTCGAGCATAAGGTAATCATCGAACTCAAAGCTTGCCGCGCCATTGACCCTGCTCACGAGGCACAGTTGCTTAACTACCTGCGAGCCACGGAGATTGAGGTGGGATTACTGTTGAATTTTGGCGCGAAACCAAAAACGCATGGTATTCGATAATGAACGTAAACGTTATCCCTGCCAGCATTTCACGAACTCGAATGATTGCGCCTCGGATGAACACGGATGACACGGATTCAGTCAACGAAAGAAGTAGAGACACGCTGGCTGGTCTCAGGATTTAACCTATGCACGCTCTTAAGCCCACATTCTATTCCGTCCCTGCGAATCCGTGTCAGCGGTGTTCATCCGTGGCCATAATTCCCCCGAACCTTGTTCGTATGAGGAACATCACGATGAAGCACGAAGACCTCACCGGCCGGATCGCCATTCAGTTAAAGGAAATGCGGAAGAGGTTTTGCCGCAGATGAACACGAATAGCACGGATCAGGCGAAGACAATTGATGGAGAGAATGCATTGAATGAGTTTCTTCACCCAAGGGCATCGTACTGCATTTTCCAAATCCGTGTCAGCCGCGTTCATCCGCGCCCACAATTTCCTTCCTTGTCCTAAGTACATCGCCCTAGGCACGTAAAGCAACGCAATCACGAGGATCGTCATGAATACCACGCGTCGTAACTTTCTCTCCGCGATCTCCGCTTCCACAGCGGCGGTGTCGTCAGGCATGGTTTCGTTGTCGCCAGTGGCACCGCGCTTTTTATTGGAATCGGCGGCGCTGGGGGCGGAGCGGCGCGGCGATACGATCCTCGTTGTCGTGCAATTGACCGGTGGTAACGATGGCCTGAACACGGTTATCCCGTATGCCGATGATCACTATCGCAACAACCGCAGCAGCCTGATGTTCGACAAGAACCAGGTGCTCAAGATCGACGACTACCTCGGCTTTCATTCGAGTCTCCGCGGCTTCGCGACGCTCTTGGAGAACAAGCAGTTGGCGATCTTGCAAGGGATCGGCTATCCCAATCCCAATCGCTCGCATTTCGAATCGATGGACATCTGGCACACCTGCCAAGGCAAGCCGGACAAGCAGCAAGGGGGATGGCTGGGGCGCGCGTTCGATGCGCACAAGAGCGAGTTGCAACAACGGGCCGATACCGCCGCGCTGCATCTAGGCGATGAACCACAACCGCTGGCACTCGCCGCGCGCGAGACGGCCACGCCTTCGGTTCGGTCGCTGGAGCGGTTTAAGCTCGATACGGCAGGTGATGCCGAGCGTCGCAGCGCGATTCAAACCGCCACGCAAATGCCACGCGAATCGAAGAATGACCTGCTGAAGTTCGTGCAGACCAGCACGACCGCTGCGCTCGCTGCTAGTCAGCGCATTGAAGCAGCCGCCAAAGATTATAAAACGCCCGTGAAATATCCCACCAGCGCGCTGGCGGTGAAGTTGAAAAGCGTAGCGCAGTTGATCGACGCTGGCCTGACGACGCGCGTCTACTATGTGGCCATCGATGGTTGGGATACGCACAGCAATCAGGCGGCCGCGCATGCTGGCTTGCTCGAACAACTCGGCGACGCGGTGGCGGCATTCACCGAAGATCTCAACCAACACGGACATGGCGAGCGCGTGGTGACGCTGATGTTCAGCGAGTTTGGTCGGCGCGTTAAGGAGAATGCCAGCCGTGGCACCGATCACGGCGCCGCCGCACCCGTCTTCCTGGCCGGCAGCGCGCTCCGACCAGGTGTGATCGGCAAGCATCCGAGCTTGACCGACCTGGACGATGGCGATCTCAAACATCACACCGATTTCCGCGCCGTCTACGCCGCGCTCTTGGAGAATTGGCTGAAGTGGCCCAGTGCGCCGGTAATCGGCGATATGCACAAGCCTATTTCGCTGTTTGCGTAACGCAACAAGCCCGCTCTTTGCCGCTCCATGCTATGCTGGAGCTTTGTCGTTGACGATCGCAGCATGACCGGAGCAAGACAGTGAGAGCTTGGTGGCTAGTGGTGTTGATCGGTTTGCCGATTGCTTTCGCAGGCGCTGTGGCGGGGGGTGTGTATGCGCGGCGCTGGCAAAGTGCGACGTCCGAGGAGTCCGCGCCGCATTTACAATCCGTCTCGTCGGCGCGCGCCGCGGTGTTGTTTCAGGTGCATTGTGCCAAGTGTCATGGCGCGGAGGGTCGCGGTGATGCCGAAGCGGCCGCCAAGATGATTCCCGCCCCGCGCGATTTCGCCAGCCGGCCTTGGAAGTTCGAGCCGACTCAGGCGTCGATCGCGCGCGTGATCGAGCGCGGCAGTCCAGGCACGGCGATGCCGGCGTTTCGCGCGACGCTCCGTGCTGCCGAGATCGCAGCGCTCACGCAGCATGTGCTGTCGCTCTCGCCACCTAGCGAATCATCTGGCGAGCCCGATCCGTTTGCGATGGCGGGTTTTACGCGCGTCGGCAGCGAGCGCGTCGCGCCCGAATTGAAACTTGAGCTGGCCAATGACCAGCAACTTTCGCTCAGCGAGTTGCGTGGCCGCGTCGTGCTGTTGAATTTTTGGGGTGTGAATTGTCCGCACTGCTTGTCGCACATGCCTGCGCTCGCTCAGGTGCAAACGCGCTTCGCGGATCGCGAGCTCACGATCCTCAACATCTGCGCCGACGAAGCGGACTTGAGTTCCGCACTGTCGGTCTGGCCGGAAGAAGCGGCCGCGCTCCAAGTGGCGGTCGACACCACGGGCCTGGCCAATAGTAAGTATGAAGTCGCGTTACTGCCGACGATTTGGCTCGTCGATCGCGAGGGCCGCCTGCTCGCCAAGGCGCAAGGCGCGCGCGACTGGCAGGATCCCCGGTTCATGGCGTTGCTGCAACATTGTCTGGAGTAAGTGAGACGCGCCGCTAGCAGCGATGGCAACGCAGGTTCGGTTCGGAAGAAGCAACCAGCGCGCGCCGCCGATCCGCGACCATTCCCCTTAGAGAGCGGGGGATAGCTGGTGGGCGAAAGGAGCCGGCCACCGAGGCCAGCGACCGGAGGCCAACAACACCAAGATCGATCTTGACCCACACCCGCTGGTAATCGTATCGTTCGCCGCTTAGAGCGCGGTCCAATTCCGCGAACGATTCGATAACTTCCTTTTCCCCTCACCCGAGTCTCTCCCGCGGGCACGAGGGCGTGGAGCCAGCATGAGCGCGCAAATGGTTCGCCAAGTTCCTTTGCTTGATGTCGGTCGCGGCAATGGGCCGCTGCAGGGCGAGATTCAAGCCGCTTTCGCCCGCGTGTGTGAAAGTGGTCGCTTTATTCAGGGGCCAGACGTCCAGGAATTCGAGAAGAACATCGCCGCTTATAGTGGCGCGAAACATGCCATCGCTTGTGCTTCCGGCAGCGACGCGTTGCTGTTGGCCTTGATGGCTTATGAAATTGGCCCCGGCGATGAAGTGATCTGTCCCAGCTTCACCTTCTTCGCCACCGCCAGCGCCATCGTGCGATTGGGTGCCAAGCCGGTGTTTGTCGATATCGAGCCGCAGACCTTCAACTTCGACACCAGCCAACTTGCCGCTGCCATCACCGATCGCACCAAGGCGATCATTCCGGTCCATCTGTTCGGCCAATGTGCGAACATGCTGGAGACGTTGGCGGTCGCGATCAAGCACAAGGTGCCGGTGATCGAAGACGCCGCGCAGGCGATCGGTGCACGCTTCGGTGGCAAACACGCCGGGACGATGGGCGCGATTGGCTGCTACAGCTTCTATCCCACGAAGAACCTTGGTGGTTTCGGTGACGGCGGTTTGCTCGTGACGCACGACGAAGCGCTCGCCACCAAGCTGCGCCGCTTGGCCGCGCACGGCATGAATCCGCGCTATTTTCACTCGGTGGTCGGCATCAATAGTCGGCTCGATACGCTGCAAGCTGCGGTGCTGAATATCAAGCTGCCGCACTTGGAAGAATGGGCGACGCTGCGTCGCGCTAATGCCGCGCGTTACACCAAACTATTGACCGCCGCGGGCCTCGATAAAGTGCTGGGCCTCCCCGCCACGTCGTCGGCTTGCGTGCATGTTTGGAATCAATACACGGTGCGCGTGCCGCAAGGCAAGCGCGACGCGGTGCGGAGCGGACTGGCCGCCGCTGGTATTGGGAGCGAGATCTATTACCCGTTGCCGCTGCACATGCAGGAGTGCTTCAAGTCGTTGGGATACGCGGAAGGGGACTTGCCGCAGACGGAACTAGCAGCCAAAGAAGTGCTTAGCCTGCCGATCTTTCCGGAGTTGACCAGCGACGAGCAGCATTATGTCGTCGAGCAGTTGGCCGACATTTGCCGCCGCGAGTTGCCGCCGCCGTCGTCGATTGTGCCGGCACCCAAGTTCCTCACCCGTCCCAAGACGGTTGATGAGCAGATCGCGCGGTAGGACGGGTACGTTGGTTGCGGGATGGATCTTTCGATCCGTCCCGCACGTGTCGTTCTGGGGCGTGGGGACCGGAAAGGAAACCCGTCCCACTGAGAACCGCTTAGCCCAACAGCATCTGCAAGTCCTCGGGGGTGAGGTTGCGGAGCACGCTGCTGTCGGCGGAGATGATCGCGTCGGCCAGGTCGCGTTTGCTGCGTTGTAGTTCGAGAATCTTTTCCTCGACGGTATCGCGCGCGATCAAACGATAGGCGAAGACGGGCTGCGTTTGACCGATGCGGTGCGCGCGATCGACCGCCTGCGCTTCGACGGCTGGATTCCACCAGGGATCGAGAATAAAGACGTAGTCGGCGGCGGTGAGGTTCAGACCGCGTCCGCCTGCCTTGAGGCTGATGAGAAACAACGGCAACGTCGCATCGTTTTGGAAATTCTCGACGCGCTGTTGTCGATCGCGCGTTTGACCGTCGAGATACTCATAACGAATCTTGCGCTTATCGAGATGCGTGCGCACGATCGCCAGCAGCGAGGTGAACTGCGAAAAGACGAGCGCCTTATGCCCTTCGGCGACGAGCTCGTCGAGTTGCTCGAAAAGCACTTCCAATTTCGCGCTGCTCTCGGACGCCTTCGCTTCGTCCAACAGACCCAAGTGACAGGACGCTTGGCGCAGTCGCAGCAGCGCTTCGAGCACATGAATCTTCGCCTTTTCCAGCCCTTTCACTTGGATCGTGTTGGCGAGCGAGGCGCGGTAGTAGTCGCGGATCTCGTCATACTTTTTGCGCTCGATCTTCGAGAGATCGCAGTAAATCGTCTTCTCGGTCTTCTCCGGCAAGTCCTTGAGCACTTGCTGTTTCGTGCGGCGCAGAATGAACGGCGCGACCGCTTGCGCGATGGCTCCCAGCGACTGGGTTTGTGTCTCGGGCTGATCCTTGCGCGAGGCGTCGACCAGTTTGTTAAATGCGGCGAAACGACCGAGCATGCCAGGGTTGAGGAATTCCAGAATCGACCATAACTCGCCGACATGATTCTCAACCGGCGTACCCGTGAGCGCAAGTCGATGCTGCGCGTTGAGCAAGCGGCACGCCTTCGCACTTTGGCTGTTGGTGTTCTTGATGGCTTGCGCTTCGTCGAGAATGACGTAGTCGAACTCGTGCTTGTTCCATTCCACCACATCGCGCAGCAGCACCCCGTACGTCGTGAGGATCACGTCATGCTCGGCGACTTGCTCCCATTTGGTGGTGCGATCGGACTGCGAGAAGTTAAGCATTTTAAGTTTCGGCGCGAAGCGCTGGGCTTCATCCAACCAATTGAAGATCAAACTGCGCGGCACGACGACGAGCGAAGGGCGGCGGACTTCTCCTTTCTTCAAGCGACGCGAGCGCTGTTGCTCGAGCAACGCCAGGACTTGAATCGTCTTGCCCAAGCCCATGTCGTCGGCCAGGCAGCCACCAAAGCGGAAGTCTTGCAGGAACTTGAGCCACCCCAGGCCTTCTTGCTGATAATGCCGCAATTCGCCGACGAAACCGCGCGGCTTGTTGATCGGCGCGATGCCCCGAAACGAACGGAGTTTCTCCCGCAGGCCGGAGAAATGGCGATCGAACTTCACGTCCGCTTGACTGGCGAGCATGGCGTCAAGCAACAACGCCTGCGACGGCTTGAAGATGAGTTTGTCGTCGTTCATCTCGCCCAACTCGGCGAGGTTCCCGTAGCGCTTCAACCAATCTTCCGGCAACAAGCCTTGGGTGCCATCGCCGAGTTTGACGAAGCGTTCCCCTTTTTTGATCGCGGCCAGTACATCGGGGAACGTCACGTGTTGCCCATCAAAATCGCAGACGCCAGCGAGTTCGAACCAATCGACTCCGGAGTTCACGCTGAACGAGAACACGCCGGCGCTGCGAATGAGTGCGCCTTGCGCTTCGACTTGCCAGCCTTCATCCATGAGCTTCGCCGTGGCGGCTGGCATGTTCTTGAGCGGTAGGATGAAGTCGGATTGCGAGTTGTAATAGGAATCGCTTTTGAATCCCAGTAAGGGGAACGTGCTCAGCATGCCGCGCTCGGCAGGCAGATCACGGAGGATGATCGACTTCTGTTGGTGGTCGGTACGGCCCGATGCCGTGTCGCGCAATGTGAACGACTGCGAACCGTAGAGGTAGGTCACGCTGGCCAGGAGTTCGCTGCCGGGTTGCCCGCGCGAGCGGAGCGTTAACTTGCCTTGTGGCGGTATGCGAACTTCGTCGTAGCGCAGATTCTCCGGCCAATTCGCGGCAGGCAGGTTTGGCAAGCGATAGAGCTGCTCGATCAATTGATCGCGCTGCGCGTAAGGGACGACAATGGGCTCATCGCGCCGCAGCAACTCGATCCAGGCTTCTTGGCCGCGGCAATCCGCCTTGGCGAAGCCATCCGGCCACAGGATCAGTCCTTGCAACGGTGGACAAATCGCGGTCTTCAAATCTCGCTGCAGACCGTCCGCTGCGCGCTGCATCGTCCCTTGCATCTTCCAGACTTGCTGTTCGTCGTCGGCCAGGATGCCGAGCGCGAACTTCCAAGGCGGGCCGTCGTCATAGAGGATGGGAAAGAAGTCTTCATCCGACAGCGGCGGCGACGTTTGCAGAGCCCATCCGAAGCGACCCGTGGCAATCAAGTTCGGCAGAATTTGCGGCCAGATCACTTCCGGCAGCGTGAACAGCGAAGGCAGCGCGTCGCTGTTGCCATAGCTGGACCGCCAACTACTTGGTTGCGGATCATCCGCGACCGCCAACAACCAGGCGAGCAGCGAATAATCGGGATGGGACTGCCACTTCGCCAACTCCCAACGAGACATGCTGAGATTCTTGCGTTTGCCGAAGTCGCCGTTTTGTTTGGGCTCCTGCACCAACAAACGCATCACCAACTGACGATTCACTTGACTGGCGGCGACATCAAGGGTGTAGGTGATCTTGCCTAGCTTGGTCTTGGCGAGATCGAGCGAGTTGACCACCGCGCCATCGCGAGGGACCAAGTTCTTCACTTGCTCCAGTTGCAGTTGCCACTTGGGTTTTTCGTTGGTGCGAGGCGTTGCGTTCGGGGGCCGATAGAGCGGCGGCAAAGGCGTGTAAATGTCGCCCAGATCGTCGTCATCGTCGTCAAAACCGTTGAGGTCATTCAGGTAACTGATGTCTTCCAGCGACAATCGCCTCACTGGCGGGAGCTGAAGCTTGACAAAGTCCTTGTCCGCCTGACGCAGGGCAGCCCACACATGTTTGCAGACACCCGTTTCATCGTAGTACGGGCAGTCGCAACCGGCATGCATCAAGCCTTCGTCCGCCTGCGACCAATCGAGTTCCACGCTGTAGACTTGGGACCCCGAGACGCGATAGACGACGTCACAATCGCCACGTTCGACTTCCTTCACTCGACCCGCCGCGAAGTATTCGTCGCCGCGCTGGCGCACTTCGGGGGTGAAATCACTTTCCACCAGACTTGCCAGGGACATGAAAGCAGCCTCCGTGCTGAAGCGGACGAAAACGAGAATCGGGCTTCTCTGTAGTGTACGAAGACGCGCGGGTGCTGCAAAGTGGCGGCAATGTGCGCCGGCCTTCGCCTCGCAAACAACGCCAGATTACTGCCGGGATCGCATGTCGGCGCGGCGACCGAAGCGAATACCGAGTTGCTCCGCGGCGCGGGGAGCATTGTTCCAACTGCAGGCGCCCCAACCGAGCTTCACCATGCGCCCCAGGCGGCGATAGCCCAAGCGATCGCAACTCTTGAGCGAGGGCCAGTTGATCCAACTCACCGTCGAAACCAACTTGTCGATGCCGCGCGTGCGGGCGAGTTCTTCCAACGCCAAACGCATGATGTAACCGTGCAAGCGCTGCCCGCGAAAATCGGGATGCGTGAAACCTTTGTACATGTAGGAAACATCGGCGGGGAACGAGAGTTGCACGTTGTCGCAATGCTCCGCCTCGATGCAACCCAGCGCGTACCAACCAAACGCCGCCAGACGTCCGTCTTGCATCGCCGCAAAGCAAAGGTCTTGTCCCAGGCGGAGACGTTCGACATGCTGCTCGCTGAGTTCGTTCTCGGGACCGACAAACGTCGCTAATTCGCTTGGCGAAAGAAAGCGATAGTCGAAGCCTTCCGGCGGCGCGCCGGCCAGTTTGATATCTGTCAGTTCCAGCCAGACAACTTCGGAGACGCGTAGATTCACCAACCGCTCGCCCAAGCGACTGAAAAACCACAGGCTAGCGCCGCTGAGGCCGTTTTGACTACGTTGCTCGGTCCAGCGCTGCCACGTGCGCCAGGTGATGGTCGACATGCTTTGTTCCTTGCGATCATTCGTCTACAACTGCCACAACATGCCGCCCCAGGCCAGGCCTGCGCCAAATCCAACCAACGCGATGACATCCCCAGGCTGCGCGCGACCTTGATCGAGCGCTTCATCAAGTGCCAGCGGAATACTCGCCGCCAGCGTGTTGCCGTAACGCTGCAAGTTCATGGCGACGCGATCCAGCGGCAGACCCAGTTCTTTGGCCGCCGCTTCAAGAATGTTGCGATTGGCCTGATGCGGCACCAGCAGCTTGATGTCTTCGACGCGCATATTCGCCTCGCGACACAGCGCGCGCACGGTCTCAGGCAGCACGCGAGTGGCGAAGTCCCAGATCGCGCGGCCATCCATTGTCATCGCGCCGCCGACGGGCACCGACAGCGGCACGGCATTGCCAGCGCTGAAGACGCGGGAAGCGAGAATGCGCCCGGCCCCACCTGCTCCCATGACAATCGCGCCCGCACCATCACCGAAAAATATGCAAGTGCCGCGATCCTCGAAGCTCACCAGGCGACTGCCCAGATCGGCTCCGATCACTACGACATTCCGCAGGCCGGTTTGCAAATAGCGGGCGGCAATGTCGCAAGCGACGATGAACCCAGCGCAAGCGCTCGAGACATCAAACGCGGCGGCACGCGCTGCGCCCAATTGCTCTTGCACCAGCGACGCCGTCGAAGGCATTGTGTAGTCGGGCGTGCTCGTGGCGACGACGATCAAATCGACATCTTGAGGATCGATCCGAGCGCGGTCGAGGGCGACCTTGGCGGCCTCTGCGGCAAGTTGCGACGTGTGCAGCGCTGGGGAAGCATGGCGACGCTCGACGATACCGGTGCGATCCTGGATCCACTTGGCGGAAGTATCGAGTTGCAGTTCATCGACGAAGTACTCGTTGGTCACCACGCCGCGCGGCGCGCACGAGCCAATGCCCAATAGCGAAGCCGGCCATGACGCGCGCGTCGTAGGCGTGCATGTCCAATGTTCGATTGTTTGCGCAGACGCAAGCGCGGCATCCATAGCTCACCCACAACTTCGTGCGGAGATTGATCGTTCGCGCGCCAATGACGCGCCTCGGTGTTTGGTCATGGCAAGCTTAGCACGCGAGCGGCAACAAAGATTAATTGCCAGGCGCGGATCGCTGGGGCGAGGTGCATTCCGCATATTCGTTACGATCGCTGCCGTCGCCGAGGGAGGTGTGTGCCCGCGCGCAGCGGGAGAATCCGCATCGCAATGCGGAAAGCCGCACGAGCATTCTTAGAAAGAGCTGCGTATAGACTGACAACTTACTTGGATATTTATTTGTCACGGAAGGCACTTTTATGCGGAAAATAAGCACTCCGCGGGGTAGGCGGTACCGCCACAGCACCGCTAGCAGGGTCAGAAATCTTTTCTCGAATTTCACCATTACCCCGATTGAATTCTGCAGGCGATCTCTCTAGAGTTGAAGAGATAGGCCGAACATGGATTGGCCTGTGAGGAACGAGCCACCAGCGAAAGAGGAGGCATTCATGGTGGAATTCAGGCATATGGTTTGCGAGCGGATAGCGTGTCGCAAACCAGTTCCGCAGCTTGGAACAGCGCCGATAGATAAATCGATGATGTTGGAAGGGCACGGGCGGCTAGCAACATGGCTGGCACCGGGCATTCGACTCACTTCTTTGAGCCATCTCCCTGGGATTTCGTTATCGTTTAGGTTGGGGCACGCATCCAAGGACCATTAATCGTTGATTGATGGTCAATACGATTGTCAACGACGGCGAATTCACCTTCGGGCCAACATCCTGTCATCAGCGGGAATCACGCCAGAGCTTCGCCGGCACGCTAATCGCGCAGGGAACAGGGGCGCGCGATTGGTTTCTAACCACGCTGGGACGCAGATCATTCACCTTCTCCTGGCGACACGCTGGTTGCGCTTGATAGCGCAATCTCAATAAGCGCGATAGGTTTCGCGCTGCGCGCCGCCTGCGAGATCCATCAGTTTTGCCGCGTAATTGCGCGGCCAGCGCTCGAAGTGCGCGCCGAAACAGGTTTCGGTGGCGCTCGAAGTGCGCTACCACTCTGGCAAAGGAACCGTCCGTATGAAGAAGTCATTGTCGCCACGTAAGTCGCAACGCAAGTCAAAGTCCACACGCCGCTTTGGGCGCATCGAAGCGCTTGAGGATCGCCGTCTGTTGGCCGTGCTGCCGCCGGTCGCCATGAACGATCTCTACCGCGTCGGCATCGATCAACCGCTGAGCGTCTCGGGACCAGGCGTACTCGCGAACGATATCAGCAACGATGGCCCACTGGCCGCGGCGCTGTTTAGCGGCCCCTCCAACGGCGCGCTCACGCTGGCCGAGGATGGTTCGTTCACTTACACGCCGAACACCGGTTATGTGGGGCTCGATAGCTTCATGTATTGGGCTAGCGACAGCGGCGTCAATAGTTTGCTCGCGGCGGTGACATTGCGCGTTTCGGCCGACGGCAATGGTCCGCTGGCCGCGCCGGACAGCTACGCGGTGAATGAAGACAGCGTGCTCAATATTCCCTCCGCAGGCGGCGTACTGGACAACGACACGCCGACTAGCGGGGGGCCACTCACCGCGCAATTGCAGAATGGTCCCGCGCACGGCACGCTGGCATTCAACGACGACGGCTCGTTCACCTATACGCCCAGCGCCAACTACAACGGTAGCGACACATTTACCTATGTCGCCAAGGAAGGGGACGTTGCCAGCGAAGCGACGACCGTCACCATCACCGTGCGAGCGCAAAACGATAGGCCGACCGCCGCCAACGATGTGTTTAGCGCGACGGAAGATGAGTCGCTGGTGGTCGATACCGGTGTGCTCGCGAACGATGGCGACGTCGATGACGATGTGCTGACTGCAGCGCTCGTAAGCGGTCCTTTGCACGGCGCGCTGACCCTCAACGCCGATGGAACGTTCACCTACACGCCCGACGCCGACTATCATGGTATTGATGGTTTCAGCTATCTAGCCAACGATGGCACCGTCGATAGCCAGGTGGCCACGGTGACGATCAACGTCGCGAATGTCAACGACACGCCGGTCGCGGCAGGTGACGAATATACGATCGATGAAGACAGTGTGCTCACCGTCGATGCCACAGGCATCCTCGGCAACGATACCGATATCGATGGGGATGCGTTGCTGGCGTCGCTCGTGAGCGGACCCGCCCATGGAGCGCTCACGCTCAATGCCGATGGCTCGTTCACCTATACCCCCAGCGCGAACTTCTTCGGCAGCGATAGCTTCACCTATACCGTCAGCGATGGCACCGCGACCAGCGAACAGGCGACGGTGAATATCACGGTCAATCCCGTGAACGACACGCCGATCGCCAATAACGACGAGTACGATGTCGATGAGGATAGCACTCTCACCATCCCCGCCACAGGCATTCTTGCCAATGATAGCGATGGCGATGGAGACACGTTGCTGCCGACCATCGTTAGCGGTCCGCAAAATGGCACGCTGACCCTCAACGAAGATGGCTCTTTCAGCTACACACCCAACGCGAACTTCCATGGCACCGATGGTTTTAGCTATCAAGTGAGCGATGGTACTTCCGACAGCGCCGTTGCGACGGTCACGATCAATGTCACGTCTGTCAATGATCTGCCGGTTGCGAATAACGACGAGTACGCTGTCGACGAGGATAGCTCGCTGGTCATCGATCCAATCGGCATTTTGACGAACGACACCGACGCCGACGGCGACACGCTCACGCCGATCATCGTCGGTGGTCCGCAGCACGGCGCGCTGGTTCTCAATGAAGATGGCTCCTTCACCTACACGCCGGATGCCAACTTCAACGGCACCGATGGCTTTAGCTATCTGGTGAGTGACGGCAGCGGGGAAAGTGAAGTCGCGACCGTGACGATTGTCGTCGCGCCGGTGAACGACGCACCGATCGCGAACAACGACGAGTACAGTCTCGACGAAGACAGCACGCTGGTGATCGATCCGACGGGCATTCTCGCCAACGATAGCGATCTCGATGGCGATACGCTCACGCCGGTGATCGTGAGTGGCCCGCAGCACGGCACGCTCGTCTTGAATGAAGATGGCTCGTTCAGCTACACGCCGGAGGAAGACTTCAACGGCACCGATGGCTTCAGCTATCAGGTCAACGACGGCACCACCGATAGCGCCGTGGCCACCGTGACAATCAATGTTGGCGCGGTCAACGACGCCCCGGTTGCTAATGGCGACGAGTACGAAGTGGAGGAAGACAGCACGCTCGTCGTCGATGCCACTGGCGTGTTGGCCAACGACACCGACGCTGACGGCGACACGTTGGTGCCGACCGTCATCAGCGGCCCGCAGCATGGCACGCTGGTCTTGAATGAGGATGGTTCGTTCAGCTATACGCCC
>JBGSHH010000957.1:0-3968 GCA_041752355.1 Pirellulaceae bacterium
GCGAGGTTTAGCCGAGCGTGTAAGGCTCGCGGTAGGGTCGGCTCTGCATGGCGGCGGCTTCGTCGTCGCCGACGATTGTTTCCTTAGCGGCGTCCCACTTGAGCTTGCGACCCAAGCGCACCGCCAGGTTGCCAAGGTGGCAAGCGGTCGCGGTGCGATGGCCGATCTCGACATCGCAAATCGGCAGTTCGCGCGTCTTGCAGCATTCCAGGAAGTTCTGGTGATGGTTCTTGCTGACGTAAAGCCGCGTATCTTTGTCGGTCAGCGGTTCTTCCAGGATGCTGGCAGGCGTGGCGACGATCTTGCCGCGATCGACGAAGATCTTGCCTTTGGTGCCGACAAACGTGCAACCGCCGGGGATATCCTTCTGTCCTTGACCGACGATCATGGTGACATCGTCGGGATACTTGTAGTTAATGCGGCAGGTCTCGGTGACTTCGTGCCACTTCTTGGGATGGAACGTGGCGGTCCCTTCGATTTCCAACGGGCCGCTATCGTCGACACCCATGCCCCAGTGCGCGATGTCGATGTGATGCGCGCCGAAGTTGGTCATCTGTCCGCCGCTATAGTCCCAGAAGAAGCGGAAGTTGTAGTGGACCCGCTTTTCGTTGTAGGGACGAAACGGCGCGGGGCCAAGCCAATAGTCGTAGTTGAAGCCGGCTGGCGGCTCGCCATCGGGACCAGGTTCGCCGGGATGATTGGGGCCAGGAATGCCGACGAGAATGGTTTGCAGCTTGCCGAGTCGACCGTTGCGGACATACTCGCACGCCTGACGGAAGCGATTATCCGAACGCTGTTGCGAACCGGTTTGCACGATCCGTTTGTTCTCGCGCGCGGCCTGGACCATCTTGCGACCTTGATCGATGGTGAGCGACAGCGGCTTCTCGCAATACACGTCCTTGCCTGCCTGACAGGCGTGAATGGTGGCCAAGGCGTGCCAATGATCGGGCGTGCAAACGACGACGGCATCGATATCTTTGCGCTCGAGCATCTTGCGATAGTCGCCGTAGGCTTCGCACTTGTTGCCTTTGTCGGTGACTTTCTTCAGCGCCTGGGCCGCGTGTCCTTCATCGACATCGCAGACGGCGCCGGCGTGGGAGAGAAACGCACCAAGATTTCCCATCCCTTGGCGACCGACACCGATATGGCCAGTGACGATCCGTTCGTTCGCGCCAAAGGCCCGGGCGGGTATGAAGTACGGGGCGGCGAACACGGCCGAAGCCGCCGCGGAGGTTTGCAAGAAACGACGACGCGAAAACCGACTCATGGTGGGACTCCGATCGAAAAGGGAGAGGGGGGTAGGCGTGGGTACGAGTCCCGATGATAACTCAAATTCGCGGCAATCTAAAGCAGCAGGTCAATCCCAGGTGATTCCGACTGCTTGACCTGCGTGCCACCGCCTTTGGCAGAGGCTACAATAATGGACCAAGCATTCAACATCGCCCCTTCGCACTGGAGCTAATCATGAAGCGTTATCTGTCTCTCCCGCTGGTCTGCCTGTTGGGCTTGTTGACGGTGGTGGCAACGGCCGCAGAGCCGAAAGCCAAGCCCGCTGAGAAGAAAGACGATGCCAAGTGGACGCCACTCTTCAATGGCAAGGATCTGGACGGCTGGAAGAAGACAAACTTCGGGGGCGAAGGGGAAGTTACCGTCGAAGACAAGTGTTTGATCATCGACATGGGCGGGCCACTATCCGGCGTGACCTGGAAGGGGAAGGAACCGCCGCACAAGATGGATTATGAAATCCGTCTGGAAGCGAAGCGGGTCAAAGGGACCGACTTCTTCTGCGGGCTGACGTTTCCGGTGGACGATTCGTGCTGCAGTTTCATCGTCGGCGGTTGGGCGGGAGGCGTGGTTGGTCTGTCGAGCATCAACGATTTCGACGCTGCGGAAAATGGCACGACGACCTATCACGAATTCAAGAATGACAAATGGTACAAGTTCCGCGTGAAGGTGACCAAGGATGCGATTCAATGCTGGATCGATGATGAACGGGTGGTGAATCAGGAGATCAAGGATCAAAAAATTTCGACGCGGATTGAAGTCGACGCTTGTCAGCCGCTGGGTCTGGCCACGTATGAGACGAAGGCGGCGATTCGTAATTTCGAAATTCGCCCGTTGAAGCCGGAAGAGAAGAAATAGCTCGAGGCCGTAGTGACGGGGGTACATCCCATGCGCATTTTGATTGTTGTGTTGATAGTCACGGTATGCGCCGTGGCTCGCGCCGATGAGCCGCAGTTTGGCACGCTCAAGGGGCGGTTTGTTTACGATGGCGAAGCGCCGCAAGCAAAGCCGCTCATTGTGGATAAAGACCCCATCTTTTGCGGCAAACAGAAGTTATTCGACGAAACATTAATCGTCGATCCCAAGACTCGCGGCATCGCAAACATCGTGATTGAACTCTTGGCGGAGAAACCGCCGAAGCATGCAAATTGGGACAAACTGATTGCGCAACCGCTGGAACTTAAGCAGGAGAACTGTCGATACGAGCCACACATTTGCTTGGTACTCACGCAACAGGAACTGAACATCGTCAATCGCGATGACATTGGACACAATCCAAAGATCGATGTGCTTGGCAATCGGCCGAACAGTGATTTGATTCCTGCCGGGAGGAACATACAAAAGCGTTTTCAGCTTCCGGAAAGATTGCCCGTATCTATAAGCTGTTCAATTCATCCTTGGATGAAAGGGTACATTGTCGTCCATGATCATCCCTATGTGGCGATTACGAATGCACAGGGCGAATTCTCCATCAAAGACTTACCGCCGGGTGAGTGGACGTTTCGCGTTTGGCAAGAACGGGCGGGGTTTATTAGGCAGGTCGTGCGCGACAACGTGGCGCAGGAATGGCCCAAAGGACGCTTCACCGTCACGATCAAACCAGGCGACCACGACCTGGGTGAAATGAAGATCTCGCCAAAGACGTTTAAAGAATAGTCGCGAGCGGCCGACGGATTCACTCCGCAATTGCACGCCGCCAACCGCTCCGCTAGAACGACATTCGTAAATGTCACCTTCGCGCACCACGCTCGCCTGGGGATTGCTCGCATGTTTATGAAGCGAAGTTTCTTTCTGCTCGTTACCATGTTATTCGCGCCAACGCTCCTGCTGGCGCAAGAAGCGACGCCGCGCATTTTGCCAGGCGTGCAAAAGCCGGGGCATATTCTGCTGCCGACGCAGTGGTCGCTCCGCCCGGCTGGCAAGCAACTGAAACTCGGCGATTTCCCCGTGAATATCGCCTTGCATCCGACCGAGCCCTACGCCGCCATCTTGCACGCTGGCTATGGCGACCACGAAGTGCAAATCGTCGATCTCAAAACGCAGACGATCGTTTCCATCGCACGCATCCCGCAAGCCTTTTATGGTTTGCACTTTGGCCCGCACGGAAACTTCTTATTCGTCAGTGGCGGCGAATTTGAAGTGGTGCATCGCTTTCGCTTTGCCGAAGGTGGCTACCTGTCAGAACGCAAGGAACTCAAGCTGGGCGATGTGACCAAAGACAAACTCGTTCCGGCCGGCATCAGCTCCAGCGCCGATGGCGAAACGCTGTATGTCGCCTGTGGTTGGGGTTTTAAGTTGGCCATGCTGCCGTGGTCGGGCGAGAAAGTGGAGTTCATCGACTTCCCGAAAGATAGCTACCCTTACGCGACGTTGCCCACTAATGACAGCCAACGCGTGTATGTCAGTCTCTGGGGCGCGGCTGGTGTGGCGGTGGTCGATCTAGCGAAGAAGGAGATCGTCACTACGTGGCAGACGTCGTCACATCCCACCGAGATGAAACTGAGCCCTGATGAGAGCTTGCTGTATGTTGCTTGCGCCAATAGCAACAGCGTGCATGTGATCGACACCAAGTCAGGCGAGACATTGGAAGTGATTTCCAGCGCGCTCTATCCCAAGGCTCAAGTCGGCAGCACGCCCAACAGCCTGGCGCTCTCCAAGGATGGCAAGGTGCTGCTGATCGCCAA
>JBGSHH010000958.1:0-7732 GCA_041752355.1 Pirellulaceae bacterium
ATCTGTGGTGCGTTGCCAAGTCGTCGCGCCAACGCAACGATTTCAGCCAGTCGAGGATGCTGATGTAACGACTGCAAATCACGATCGGATTCAAACAATTCGCCCAAGGCAGGATCGAGTGCGACGGTTTGCTCTAACATCGCGAACGCTTTGTGTTGTCCCGACGAATCATCACCAGCGAGGAGCGCTTCCACACAAGCCGCTTGATACCAGGCCATTGCCGAACGAGGCGCGACACTCAGTGCGGCGGCCGCATCGTCACGCGCGGCACTTTTAGAGGCCAAGCGAGCGTGAAGCACCGCGCGTGAACCAAGCAGCAGAGCGTCCTGGGGAGAGCTCTGTAATGCCTGCGCTAAGAGCGAAATCGCTTGCTGCGGCTGATTTCGACGTTCCGCCATAATATGGGAAAGGTTTTGCAACGCGGGGCGCGAGTTCGGTGCAAGCCTGAGCGCTTCGCGGAAAGAATGGGCCGCTGCCGATTCGTCAGTCGCCAATTGCTCAACACCGCGCGCAATCCAACTGAACGCGTCGGTAGGTGTCGACTCTCGCCACTTCTGCCTCGCCAGCGCTGCGCCGGCTTCATCGCCGAGTTGCTGGCGAGACTGTGCTAGTAATAGCCAGACACGTGTCTCCGGAGTATTCAACGCGATGGCTCGTTCCAAATGCTTGGCCGCCTGACGATGCTCATGCAAGCCACGATAGGCAAGTGCCAGATTGATGTGGCTCGATGAGGTTTCATCCCGTTCGATGGCCGCTTCAAAGTTGCGCACCGCGGCAGCGTAGTTCTGTTGATCAAGGTCCAGCAAGCCACGAAAGTAGAACGGAAAACCTAAGTCAGGTCGAAGCGCTGAACAAGCGATGTAGCACCCCTCAGCCGCTGGCCAACGTTCCAGGACGCGGTAGCAATTGCCTAATTGCAGCAGCAGTGCCAAATCGTCGGGATGTTTGAGCGCGAGTTCTTCCAACAACGGCAAGGCGAGTTTTTCATGGTGTTCGCCCATCAACTGCAGCGCCAGCAAACGGCGATCCAGCGAATTCGCCGGAGTTGATGCAGAGGCCAGCTGAATCGCGACTTCGAAGTTTGGCGTTGGACTTTTCAACGCGGCAAGCAGGTCGCCTTGACGCGCAACGGCCGGAGAGTTCTTACCACTAAGGTCGAGATGGCGAAGTCGCTGATGTGCATGCTCGGCGATCTCAATGAATGGAGCACGATTGCTTTCAGCTGCACGGCGCGCATCCCTAATCGCTAATTCCGCCTCCAGGAAGAAGATCAAACGGAGGTGGTCGAGAAGCTGCGATTGGTGTTCGGGAGGGAGTTTGGTGATACTGGGTTGGGCGTGCCAATGGGTCGTCGAGACTAGAGGATAGCGCGCGGCAATGCCGGCAGCGCGCGTGCGAAACTCCGCGCGCTGTCGAGGGTCGAGTGTTTCGGTTTCCGCCAGCCCCCAGAATACAGGCAATTCCTGCTCAACTTCATGGAACTCCGCATTGGCCGCAGCGACTGCCAGTGCTTCCTCGCGCCATTTCCAAGCACTGGCCATGACTACTAACATTATCCCAGCCACAATAGCGACCGTGCTCGACGATGCGATGCGCGGATGACGGCGACACCACTTATGCGTTCTTTCCAGCAACGATCGATCTGGCGCGTATCGCAGCGGCAGAGCGTTTAAGTGTCGATCAAGATCGTCCGCGAGTTGCGCCGCGGAAACGTAGCGGTCATCCACATCATACGCCAGGCACTTCGCAACAATTGCTGCCAGACCAAGCGATACTTCGCGATTGATCTCAGACAGCGGTGGCGGTGGCAACTGGCGATCCGACGTTGACTTACTTAGGCAATCGGCAGATTTTCCATCCCGCGGTGGATATGGCAAGCCACCTGCCAATAACTCATAGAGCATGACACCCAAGGCGTAGATGTCGCTCCGCACATCGACGTCGCCGCCGCGATCAAACGCGATCAGTTGCTCAGGCGACATGTAGGGCAAAGTTCCGCCGATAATAGCCGAGGCCCCGCTGGTACGAGCACGCGCGATGTGAAAATCGAGAATTAACGGCTCGCCATCGTCGGTGAGCAGAATGTTGGCGGGCTTAAGATCGCAATGGATGATGCCACGCTCGTGAGCATGCTGTAAGCCGACCGCCAGCTTTTGAATCAGTCGCACTGAGGTAACAATATGATCCCGTTCTCGTTTCGAGACGGACACGACTTGTCGGGAATGAAGGTGATGCAGTTCCTTCTCTATTGGCGGCGCGGAATGGGATGCTGTTGGCGATCCGTTGTTGCGCATTGTCGAAACGAATTCGCCAGGCTGACCTTGTACTTGCGAGCGACGTGTGGCTGTGGATTGCGCAAGTGTCGTTCGACCGAGAAACGGCATGCAGAAACCTTGCAGCACGTCATCGCCATGTTGGGAATAGATCGGGACGATATTCGTATGCTGCAGTTGAGCGAGCTTAATGGGCTCATGGGAAACGCCTGCCGTGACCTTGAGCGCGACCAACCGATCAGCAAGTCCCGTCTGTCGCGCCAGATAGACCCGTCCAAAAGCGCCGCGGCCAAGCTCTTCAATCAGTCGAAAACCCCACAACGATTGCCCGGCGCGGGGGAACAATTGATCGGCGTTTGCCAGCGAACGGGCGAATTGGGGTTCCAGCGCCGAGAGCTCTCCGAAATTGGGATGTCGCGTAGCATAGGTCGCGGAATCGATATGGTTTAGCTCGGGCCAATGCGAAGTATCGACGCGGTACTGGCGTTCGTACTCATGCCGGTCAACATGTTCTCCGGCCGCGATGCGCAAACGAAACTCTTCAAAGGCGACTTGCGACAGGCAATCGCGGCGAAGTAGCACGTCGGGAAAAGCAGCACGGTAAGTCTCGATCCGGGTGCCTTTCGTTTCGTGCCAACGGTGCTCCATATCGACGCGAATGAGTTCCACGACGACGGCCGCATAGCAAGGTGAGTCTGCCTCGGGTGCGAAAGCGCGCAGATCGATCGTTTCGCCGGCGCGTTGCTCGCGGGCGGTTTCATAGGCTTCTACGGCGGCGTCGACTTCGTCGAGTAGCATGTCAGTGACTACAACTCCTGGCCCAACTCAGGCAACTCTCCCTCGATAATACTAGCCAGGCGCTGGCGGAAATTCTGAAGCACCCGTTCCACCGTTCGCTTGGCACGATTCAACCGCTCGGCAATGTCGTTCACCTCATGGCCATCGATTCGTAATGAGATTATCTCGCGATGGGTTGTCGGCAATTCGGCCAATACTTCGTCGATCACCAACCGCAACGTATCAAAACATTGCTGTTGTTCGTGATCGTTCATCGCCACATCGCGATCGCCCAACGCGGAAGTGTGACGGACACTTCTTTTCTGCGAGCGATGGTGAGCGGCCGTCGAGCGGATCTTGTTCAGCGAAATGACCAGAAAGAGCTTCCAAAGTTCTTCGCCTTGAGGTACTTCGTAGCTCCCCGTGCGCGAGCGGCGGAAGAATGTCCGAAAAACTGATTGCACGACATCTTCCGCATCCACTCGGCGCGAAAGATCCGAGCCTAACTGGGCTTCCGCAAGCTTCCTAATTCGGTGGGCATAACGCAAGTAAAGTGCCGTAGCGGCATCTTCTTCGCCCGAATGCAATCGGCGCATTAACGTATGGTCGGAGGCCACCGCTGAATTCGGGGTATGTGACTCGGTCATCTTGGTCTGTTCCGGCGACAAAATGAAGCTCATAAGTAGAGAAGTGGATTCCGCCTATTCTATCCGCCACAAGAATTCTGGATTCCTGAAAAGTGTTGCGGAGTGCGGAATTCTTTGGCGGACGTTGGCAAGAATTCCGGCTACTCACTGTTGTGGCACAAATTGACTCTCACGAATTGTGCGGAATGGCGCGCTGTGTGCCACAACGCGCATCAGATCCGCTGGCAAGTAGTTTAGGAAAACCACCGATGTCATCTCACCGTCGATTGCGTATCGAGTCGCTGGAATCTCGCCGCTTATTGGCCACAACAACGACCGATACCGAACCAAACGACGCCCCGGCTCAGGCACAGGTCTTTGAATTCGGCGACGATGGAGTGGCGATTCTCCAAGGAACGAGCGCCGGCAAAGATGATCGAGACTTCTTTCGGTTCACAGCGCCTGCCGATGGTTTGCTGGAAGTTAACCTGCCCAACCGAGGTACATCCCTGGAAATCGACAATCTGTTGGAGTTGGAACCGCATGATGGCAAGACGGTAGGTAGTGCCGCCGTATTAGTTGGTCGCACTTACCTTGTTCGTCTGCGTGGAGCTTCCTCGTCGTCGGCCGTTTACGAAGCGACGTTAACCTTTACAGCTGGCTCGGTCCCTCCAGGAACCAACTCTGGCGACTCTGAGGACCACGGGTCGGATGCTCACGGCGCGGATGACAATGGTTCCGATGACCACGGCTCAAACGAAGACGGAGTTACCGGTACGCCGCCGACGGTGGAAGACCCGGACGCCACGGTGATCACCGATACAGAATCTAATAACACGCGTGGCACCTCGCAGCTCTTCGAGCTTTCGGCATCGACTCGCTTGGAAGGCACCGCCAGCAAGAGCGACCGCGATTTCTTTGCGTTTACGGTGCCGGTTGATGGTACTTACATCATTGGAGTGCGCACCGATGCCGGCGGCAAAATAGAAGTCGAGGTTGAAGATCAATTTGGCAATGATGTCGTTGAACTTGAACCACAGGATGGCCACTCCAGCGACATTGCCAGTCTGCTGGCGGGACGTACCTATTTCCTGCGAGTGAAAGGAGATGCCGCAGTTGATACGCTTTATGCTGTCGATCTGCAGCCAGTCGATCTGGCAGCAATTCCCGCCACAAGTCCCGCGCTCAACGCGTCGTCGTCGCAACAAGCCGCGATTAACCAATTGGATACCGATGGTGATGACAATGTAAGTCCGATTGATGCCTTGAATATCATTAACTATCTGAACGCCAATGGAGGAAGCTCCAAGCCCAACGATCTACTGAGTTTGGCCTATGACATGGATGATGATGGCTATGTCGGACCTGTTGATGCGCTCTTGGTGATTAACTATCTCAACAGCAGCAGTTCAGGCATGGGGCTGACTGTCGCCGCACCAGTAGATCCCACGACTGTGTCACCCTCAGCGTTGACAGCAACGACACCGGTTGAATCACCTGTCGCCGCTCCAGCAGATCTCACTGCAACAGCGCCAATAGACGCTGCACCTGCTGATCTTACGACGACAGCGCCGGTAGATACCGTTCCGCCAGTCGATACCGTTCCGCCCGCAGATACAGTTCCACCGGTCGATCCTACTCAAATCGGTGGCGACTCGGGTGATGACTCCAATGCACACGACTCGAATGACGACGATGATCTTGACCCACTCGGGGAAGATGATTCTGCGGATGACGACGATTCGCTTGATCCACCAGGTGCAGCAGGTTACATAGCTAGCGGTACTTCATCTGACGACCATAGTGACGATGAAGATGACGACTACACTCACAGCGTTGACGACGTCTTCTCTGAGTATGAGCATGAGTTTGGGCACGCCGAGAGTCATTAAGGCCTCGCCGCAGATAGCCAAGATCCAACTTAATGATTGGGAATCTGTCTCTATTCGACGCGCCGACGTTCTCTTGCATCGGCGCTTTTATTGCCAAGCTGGCATGAACGATTGCTTTTAGTCGATCCTTCTTTCGCACCATTCTTGTGATGCAAATGCCGTGTGGATCTTCGCTGAACTGCAAACGTCCACATTCCTATCGTCGTAACGATTTGCCCGAATTATTTGAGTTTGCGGGTCATCGCATGGCGGAACAAAGGCGTCAACGCTGCTCTTCCTGATAGTTCAGCGGAATGTAGCGATGAAGCGCAGCATTGCCTTTGCTGAAACGCGATTCACTCTTCTAACTTTTCAAGCAGTTGGCCCAAGCATAGGAATGTAATCATGAGGTCACCTTCAATCTCGCGCCGCCGCCGTCAGCGAATCTCCTCTGCATTCGGGCGCGCTCGGCGCAATCTGCGAGTAGAAGCACTAGAAGATCGGATGCTGCTCGCGACACTGCTGGTGTCCCAAGTGATTGGAGGCACAGCGGACACAACCATCGGCGGCACGGTTTATGAAGACCTTGACATGAACGGCCAAAAGAACGGTGGCGAGAATGGCATTCCCAAATGGACTGTGTTTCTTGATCTCGACGAAAGTGGCACGCTAAACACTGACGCCGATGGCGCGATGGAACCATCCGCGGTAACCAACCAAGATGGCGACTATGTCATTCGGTTTTTAAAGCCAGGCGACTATGTCGTAAGCACTGTCTTGCCAGAGGGCTGGGTATCGACGGGAGCCGCCAGTCAAATCGTCTCGGTTATCGCCAAAAAGGACTCCGTCGCGGACTTCTTTGTGTTCAACGATGGCCCCAGTGGCCAAGGTGGGATTGTCGGTCAAGTTTGGCAAGACTTGAACGCTGATGGCATTCGAGACACCGACCCCGTCACCGGCGAGTTTATCGATTTGGGGCTGCAAGACTGGACCATCTTTATCGACCTCAATAACAATCGCGCCTTGGATCCGACTGAACCTGTAACGGTTACGGATGCCAACGGCGTGTATTCTTTCTCGGACCTGTCGCCTGGCGACTATGAAGTCTTTGAAGTCGTGCCAGATGGCTGGGAGGTCTCGCCGACTTTTGATAACAAGCAAACGGTGACTGTGAATGCCGGCGCCACGAAAGTCGCCAAAGACTTTGCGAATTTCAGCAATCTCAATGGATCGATCACGGGAGTTGTTTGGAACGATCTCAATGCTAATGGCGTGCGCGATATCGACCCGTCGACGGGCGAGTTTACCGATGCAGGCCTCGAAGGTTGGACGATTTACCTCGATTTGAACAACAACCTCACCTTTGATCCTACCGAGCCTTCGACAAGTACCGATGCCAGCGGCAACTATGTCTTCACGGGGCTACTAGCTGGTGATTACGAAGTGACGGAGGTTTTGCCAAGCGGATGGAACCCTTCGCGCCATTTCGATGAGCGGCAAACGGTCAGCGTCGAGGGAGGAACGATTTCGGTTGCCGATGACTTCGCAAACTTCGGTATCTCCAATGGCAACCTCCGCGGCGTAATCTGGCACGATTTGAATGCCAATGGTGTTCGCGAAGTTGATCCCACGACAGGATTGTTTACAGAACCCGGATTGTCGGGCTGGACCGTCTATCTGGATTTGAACCGCAATGGCTTGCAAAATTCTGAAGAGCCTATGGCTATCACGGATGTCGGTGGCGATTATGCATTCCTGGATTTGACGCCGGCAGAATATAAGGTACGTGAAATCATACCGGCGGGCTGGGAGACTTCGCCCACTTATGATGATAATTACTCGATCGACATTCTCGGTGGTGGAGACATCATTGCACCCGAGTTCGCCAACTACAACATCGGCGTCGGGGTGCCAGGATCGATAAGTGGCGTCGTTTGGCACGATCTCGATGGCAATGGGGTTCGCGCAACTGATCCCACGACGGGCGAGTTCACGGAATTGGGCATCGCAGGTTGGACCGTCTTCATCGACCAGAACTCCAATGATGTTCTTGATCCCACGGAATTGAGCGTCGTTACTTCCGCGGATGGCTCCTATTTCTTTAGCAGCGTTGCACCTGGATCGGTGAAGGTCGTGTCGCAACTCCTTGCCGGTTGGCATGGCACTGCACCTATTTCCAACACGC
>JBGSHH010000959.1:0-7350 GCA_041752355.1 Pirellulaceae bacterium
AGCCTGTGCGATCGAAAACCCTACAAGGTCTCCCGGGCCTTGCAAGAACCACAAACATTAGTCGCAAGTATTTTAATTACAAATACTTACATCGTTCGCAGTTTTTCCGATCTCACAAGCCCCCTCTTGTAAAATCGGCATTCTTTTGCCGCACATACGTCAGACTCGATCACTTTTTCTAATTCCATACCTCGCAGGATGACGCAGGCACCTCGCCTTGCCCCTCCATCCAGACCATCCTGTATTCTACCAACAGAACAACATGTTGTCAATACATAATATCCAATTACAGTTGATTTAATAAAACACCAATGCTGACATTACTACAAGACTTCCTCTCGTTGATTGACGCCGCCCTTGCCTGACCGGAAAATACGTCGCGACGACGATCTTTGTTCTCTCTCCGCGATGGGGGTCTTTCATGCTCCGCCAACGTATCTTCCTGCTAGGCAGCCTGTTCTGCGTTTCACTCGCCGCGACTTCCGCCAGATGCGAGGAGCAGGCGGTCGCCAAATTGCCTGAGTATTCCGCCGCCAACTGGCAAGAACTCGGCGTCGTGCCGGTTCCCGAGAAGAAGGAAGCGGAATCCGGCTTTGTGGTGGCGGGTCGCAACGAAACCAAATTGATCCAACAGCTCAAGGCAATCAACGGCCGGACGATCGCCGAGTTGGAGAAGGACATGCGTCCCGAAGCCAAGAGCGAAGTCGGTTCCAAGAAAGGCTTTCTCGGTCAGGAAGAGAAACTGCTGGAAGTCCTCGCCGCCGACAACGACTACGTTGTGAACGAGCACAAGCAAACCCACCAGGTGCTCGCCAGGCATCTGCTGGCGCTGGCAGCCATGGGTGCCAAGGAGAAGGGCGAGCCATTTCGCTACGAAGGGGTAAACTACAAAGTCACCATCACCTACTCCCGCGGCTTTCAGCTTTCCCCTTTCTACGACGACACACAAACCAACACCGTGGCCGCCGTTGAGAACCTCGACACCAAGGCGAAACTTACCTATAGCCTGCTGGTGCCGCAAATGATCGAGCGCTACGGTTTCTACGAAGGGACCGGCACGCCCTATCGACTCGATCCCAAGCAAGCCCTCGCGCTACTTTCGTTCTTAAAACCGGCCGAGCGCAAGTGAGCAGCTTGACCAGTACAATGCCTTTCGCGTCGCTGATTTTTCCTCTCCTTCAACCAAGTGATCTGCACCATGCTGTGGCTACCTAAGTTTCTCTCGCTCCTTTCCCGTGGCTGCTTGTCGGTCGTGCTTTGCTCCGCGCTGGCCGGTGCCGCTTTCGCCCAAGATAAGCCCGCGGAAGCCAACGTCGTCCAAGGCAATGGCGATTTCGTCATCGGGCCGGACTATAAACTCCATCCCGACCTCAAGGACCAAGGCCAGCCCAAAGGAAAGAGTTTTGAATTCACCATGCCGCTGGCCGACAGCAAAATCTTCCCAGGCAACGACACCACGCTCGATCCTAAGAAGCAAGTCCGCAAAGAGCGCAAGATCTTCGTCTACATCCCCGCCGCTTACAAAGATGGCACCAAAGCCCCCGTCCTGGTGACGATGGATGGACCGAGCAATCTGAACCTGGTGCGCAACGCTCTCGATAACCTGACGATTTCCAAAGACCCCAACCGCAAGCTGCCGGCGTTCGTCGTTGTCTCCGTGGAAAACGGCGGTAACGATGGCAAAGGGAGCGAACGGGGGCTGGAATATGACACCATGTCCGATCGGTACGCCCGCTTCATTAACGACGAAGTGTTGGCCGCCGTAGTCAACAACAAAGAGATCAAAGCCGTCTATCCAAACTTCGCCCTCACCGACGATCCGTGGGGCAAAGCGGCCATGGGTTGCAGTTCCGGCGGTGCGGCGGCGCTCACCATGGGTTGGTTTCGCCCCGACTTGTTTCGCCGTTTGATCACCTACTCCGGAACCTTCGTCGATCAACAAGACGACGACGCGCCCGAAGAGAAGGAGTATCCGCTCGGCGATTGGGAATATCACTCCGGTAAGAAGCTCATCGAAAACAGTGAGAAGAAGCCGCTGCGCATCTTCACGCACGTTTCCGAAAACGACCTCCGCGCGAAAGACCCCGAGGAAACCTATCACAACTGGGTGATGGCCAATCGACGCACCGCCGCCGCTCTCAAAGCCAAAGGCTACGACTATCGCTTCATCTATAGCAAAGCCACCGGCCACTGCGATGGCAAAGTCTTTCAACAGACGCTGGCCGACACGCTGGTTTGGATGTGGGAAGACTACGAAGCCAAGTAGCTACTGCTACAAATCAGAACCCCAGACCCAGCGCCGGTTCCGCATCGTCGCCCCCGGCGCGGCTCCGGGCTACCGCATCGAGATAGACGAGGCCCCAGTAGTTAATCGCGAGCGGCGTGAGACTTTCTTGGTCGCTGGTGAGTGTTGAAAAATCGTCCCAAACGGCATCATGGGCCGTGACGCCAGGTTCCATCGTCGCACTGGACTGCTCCCAGGGCTCGATGTCTAGCGTGTCCAGCGAACTGACGACTGCTTCGCCGTTGGTAGCCGGCGCGTTCAGGAAGATGATGACCAGAATCGCATCCAGGGGCGACAGTAGGCCATCGCCGGAAGTATCGAAGAAGTGGTGATTGGGCCCGTCGGTCGGCATCTGCGGCAAATGCCGCGAGCCGTTGGCGTTCAGTTCGATGATGATCAGCAAGGCGTCTAGCGGGTTGGTAATTGCGTCGCCACTGACATCAAACGCGTCGCCAGTATTGCTCCAAGGCGTCGGATTGGCCAACACGTTGATGACGAAGGTCTTACTGACGCTCTCGCCAAACTGATCGGTGGCAGTGATCGTCAAATCGATGCTTTGCTCGGCGCTGAAATCGACAGCAACATCCAACTTGAGTTGCAGCTGTCCATCCGCGATTTCGAAGCGATTGTCCGAGAGCGCGAACGTATGCACACTCTCGTGATCCAGATCGATCACCGAGATCGCCGCCACACGGGCATGCAAGAGGTGCTCCCACACGCTGCCCCCCACCAACTCGATATCGATCGGCGCCACGTTGTTGGTCACATCGATGCGAATGGTACCCACCGACGAACCACCTCGCCCGTCGGCGACCATGTATGCGAATTCATCGCGCCCCACAAAACCAGGCTGGGGAACGTAGCGAAAGGCTCCGGAAGGATCGATCGAGAGGGTGCCAAAGTTGGGAGGCGCCGTCAGTGCAACTTGTAGTTGATCGCCATCGGGATCGGTATCGTTGAGCAGCACGCCGGACGTTAACGTACTCAAGTCGAAGTGGCGCAGTTTGCCAGCAGGATCGGCAGCCCAGGCGTGCGCGCCGTCGTCGCTCACAAACCAGACTTCCGACTGGAATCCGACGCTACCGAGCCAAGTGCCGGTGCGGGCGTCGTAGTACGCCGTCTTCCCGAACGCCACCTGCCCATTGGCGGCGAAGATCGTTTCCGGGAACACATGCAGGTTGTTGCGCACGTCCAAGGCGTCGACTTGCAAGCGACCGTAGTAAAAATGGCGACCATCCGACGAAAGTGCCGAAGGCCCTTGATAGCCTTGCGCTGTGCCATAGACGCCTGTGTCACCGGTGACCTGTAAGGCGCCGTTATTCAGGCGAAACGAAAGGACCTCATGCGACGATGATCCCGTGCTGCCATGGAACAATCGCTGCGAGCGTGGGTCGTATTCGAAGTCTCCGATATATTCGGCGCGAACGCGCGATAGTTCTTCCATCGGCGCATGCGGCCAATCGAGGAAGTCGTTGTAGGTGATGTCGACGTGTTGATCGATTTCCTTCAACAGCACGCGATTGCGATCCACGGCTTCAATCTGATACGCAATCCCAGGCATGTATTGCACATCCCAACTCCGCGTGACTAAGTCGTAGCGATGGACATAGTGCGGATTGCTAGGTGTGCCATAACCGATATTTGTGCCGCCATAATCGGCAGCGAACAAATATCGCCCGTCCGCCGTCAGGTCCATATCGGTGAAGGTGTTCGTGGCGAACTTCGTACCCACCTCGACACCCGTCGCGGCATCATAGATGCGGATGCTGCTGGTGGTACGCGCGAACAGCATGTCGAATTGCGGCGAATACTCGATTTGTTTGACTGCTTGGATGGTGCTGATGCTGTCGACTAAATGCGCGGCCACATTGCGCCACGGCTGAACGCCTATGACGAGCGGGGTGTTCTTGTACGTTTGGTAGGCATCGTCCACAGCCACCGGCGGGTGATTGGCACTTGGCGCGGAGGCGACGGTGATCACGGCTTGCGCCGTCGCGGACCCTTGCTTGCCGTCGGCGACCCCATACGAAAACGTATCGATCCCCACGAAGCCGTCGGCAGGGGTGTAGGTAAACGTGCCATCGGCGTTGAGCACGACCGTGCCGTGTTCCGGCTCGGCCACGAGTTGCGCCGTTAGCACATCGCCATCGGCGTCGCGATCGTTCGCCAGCACACCGGCGCGCGAAACTTCTTCGAGGCGATAATGATGCAAGACATCGCCCTGGGGATCGAATGCCCAGACATGCTCGCTATCGGGAGAAATATAGAACACCGTGGCGTCGAATCCCAAATCTCCTCGCGCTTCCGACGTGCGCGCGTCGTAGTAAGCGCGAGTACCAAAGGCGATCTTGCTGGAGGCGGCGCGAATGATTTCCGGGAAGGTGTTGGTATTATCGCGCACGTCGAGTGCATCGACTTGCAGCTTACCGTAATACAACGATTCCGCGTCGGCGGAAAGCACGAGACTGCCGCCATAACCTTGGGCCGTTCCATAGGTACCGCTACCTTCGGCGTTGACCAACTGAGTGCCATCTACCACGCGGACGTTGATCTCGGTGGATGATGAGCCGGCGCCGCCGTGGAAGATGCGTCCCGTCGCTGGATCGAACTCGATATCTCCGCCGTACCCAGCCCGCAGCGTTTTCAATTGAGTGATGGATGCGTCAGCGGTCGCGCCAAAATCGCTCAGTAGCACATCAACATGCTGATCCGCTTCAAGTATGACGAAGCGTTGGCTATCGATCGCTTCGATTTTATACGCGATCGTGGGCGCGGCTTTGGTTTGCCAGGTGCGAGTCGTCAGATCGAAGCGATGCACATAGTGCGTGCGAACGGGCGTACCATTGCCGGTGGAGGTCCCACCATAGTCGGCGACAAACAAGAATCCGTCATCCGACGTCAGGTCCATGTCGGTCAGTTGCTCGATGCCTGTCAGGCGGCCGATTTCAATCCGCAACCGCGCATCCAATACGCGCACGTTACTTCCCGTTCGCAGAAAGAGCAGGTCGTGGACCGGAGAATAAACGATTTGGCTCACGTTACCTTGCGCAGCGAACGCTCCCATCTCGACCAATTCTGGCAGGTCGTAGGCAGTTTCTTCACCAATCACCAAGGGAGTGCCGGCGGTGGTGGAATAGTTGTCATGAACCGCGACTGGGACATGGTTGGTACCGGTGACGACGATTGACACGGTCGCTGTCGACATGTCGCCGTCTGCGTCCTGGGCGATGTAAGTAAAGGTATCGGTTCCAACAAAACCAGCATCAGGCAAGTAATTGAAGCGGCCATCGCTATGCAATGTAAGTTCGCCGTTTCCGACATCGCTCGCCAGCGTGGCGCTCAATTCGCCGACGCCTTGATCATTGACGAGGACTCCGCGGCGCGGTGCTGTCGTCTCGTAGTGGTAGAGCGTGTCGGTGTCGTCATCGAAGGCCCACAGATCCGCGCCAATATCGGTCACAAAAAAGACATTTGAATCGAAGCCGAGCGTGCCGCGCGGCTGACCGGTTATTGCGTCATAGATGCCATTGGTGCCGAACGCAAGCCACGGCGTGGCGGCATGGATCGCTTCGGGAAAGACTTGCAAGTTGTTGCTGACATCGCTCGCTTCGACTTGCAGACTTCCGTAGTACAATCGCTGTCCATCGCTGGAGAGGACGGTCGACGCTCCGTAGCCCTGCGCCGTGCCATAGGTACCGGTGGTGCCACGACTGACGAGCGCATTACCGAACAACTCGGAAACGCGGATTTCTTCCGACGACGAACCACTGTTGCCGTGATAAATGCGATTGGTGCGAAAATCAAACTCGAAGTCGCCGCGATAGCCGGAACTCGTTTGGCTCACCTTCGTCATCGGCGCGCCGTCCTCGCCGAACAGATCCAAGAACATATCGATATGCTGATCTTGCTCCAGCGTTAGCAATCGCTGTCCATCGACCGCCTCGATCTTGTACACCACATGGGGTGCCGATTTGACCTCCCACGTTCTTGTCGCCAGATCGTAGCGATGCACAAAGCTGGCCGTTGAGCTAAAGTCGGCGGCGAATAGATAGCGACCATCCGGCGATAGATCGATATCGGTAAACGACCGATTCGCCAAATGGGTATCGATGCTCAGCCGCCATTGCGTGTCGAAGACTCGAATCGCACTACCGCTGTTGCGCGTGAAGAGCAGATCGTACTCCGAAGAGTATTCCATCTGCACAACGCCCCCTTGCGACGGGAAGGACTGCGTCTGGATGAATTCCCCACCGCTGAAGCCGGTTTCATACTCGGAAACGTTGAGCGGCGTCCCCATCGGGGTATGGAATACGTCATCTTGGGCAATCGCGAGGAGGTTCCGCGGCTCCAGGTTTTCCAGCCCCAGGCGGGACCGATGATGTCGTCGTTTCATGGCGTGGTGCGAATCATGGGTGTGGAGAATCAGCTACGCAATCAGTGGCAAATCGGATTCTCCCCTTGGGGGGTATCGATGTCAAGTGATCTTAGCGCGACCTAGCTTAAGAAAGTGGGAAAAACTCGCTCGGGGGGTATGATCACCCCAACTCCAGAAACACGATGCAGGACGGATTGCCCACCGGTGTGTAGTGACCGGTGAACTTCAGTTCGCCCGTCTGTCGATTGACCCGGAAAACGGCCATGTGATCGGCGCGTTGATTGCCGCAGTAGAGAAATGTGCCGCTGGGATCGAAGTTGAAACTGCGGGGATAGTCGCCGCGTGTCCACTCTTCGCCGACGTACTTGAGCTCCCCTTTTTCTCCCACGGCGAAGATGCCAATGCTGTCGTGCAAGCGGTTGCCGGCATAGACAAACTTGCCGTCGCTCGATACCAAGATCTCCGAGCAGAAGTTGCTGCCTGCAAAACCGGGCGGCAGCGTGGAAATCGTCTGCCGCTCCTTTAGTCCGCCGGTCTCGGCGTCGTAATCAAACAGCACGATGGTCGAACCTTCCTCCTGAATTGAATAAAACCAACGGCCATTGGGATGGAAATGAAAATGCCGCGGCCCATCGCCTGGTGGGAGCGAAACTTCCGGCTTATCGGCTGGTGTGAGTTTGCCTTGCTGATC
>JBGSHH010000960.1:0-3243 GCA_041752355.1 Pirellulaceae bacterium
CGTTATCCCGCAGAGGACAGTCGGGCGCGCGTCGATGCCATTCACGACCGCACCCGAGCCCTCATGGAAAAGGCTGAAGCAGCCAATATGGAATTGGGGCGCGAAATCGAGAAGGCGAAGAAGCAAGGCCTGAGCGACGAACGCCTGCGCGGTCCGCAGCGCTTGCATCGTTTCGCGCAGTGGCGACTCGATTTCGTCGCGGCCGAGAACAGCATGGGTTTTCACGCGCCGCAGGAAGCCGCCCGGATCTTGGCCGAATCGATTGATCTAGCGCGGCAAGGAGAACTGGACGCCGTCAAGATTCAGGCTGGCTTGGATAAGATTCAAACGCCGTTCAACAACGACACCACCACTCCCTACGATCGTCCCGTCGACGAGGACAAGAACAAGAGCGAGAAGAAGGAAGAACCCAAAGGCGATGACAAGCAGGAAGATGATCCGGCTGCGAACGACGAGAAAGTGGAACCAGGCGACAAGAAGCAGGAGTAAATCGGCTTCGATTTGGCTCCGCATGGTGCGGCGTGATACAATTCCCTAGCGAAACCGTTTTGTCCGGGGAATGTCATCATGCCGCTCTTGGATCACTTTCATCCGCCTATCAGCCAGCGCCGCACCTGGGAAGGATTTCACGGTCTGTGGGCGGCGACGTTAGTCGAGTATCTCAATCGCGACGTACTGGGCGAAGAGTATTACGCTGACATGCAGGTCCACATCGGCAGCCAGATGGAAATCGATGTCGCGACGCTACGCGATACCAGCGCCAGTTCGCCTGCAAACATCGCTACGGCCACGCGCGTGTGGACTCCGCCCCAAGCGAGTCTCGTCATTCCGACGATTTTTCCCGACGAGATCGAAATTCAGGTTTATTCGACGGTCACGGGCGCGAATTTGGTCGCGGCCATCGAACTCATCAGCCCCGGCAATAAGGATCGCGCCGACGCGCGACGGGCATTCGCCGCCAAGTGTATCGGCTATCTGACGCGCGGCATCGGTTTGGTCATTGTCGATGTCGTTACCAATCGTCTGGCGAATCTGCACAACGAGATCATGGCCTTGCTCGACCAACCTCACCAGTGCATGCCATCGCCGGCGTCGATCTATGCCGTCGCCTATCGTCCCTCACGACAAGCGTCGGGCGATCAAGTCGAAATCTGGCCACACGTGTTGGCGCTGGGGAACTCGCTTCCCACTTTGCCGCTGGCATTGCGCAATTCCGGCGTCGTGCCGATCGATTTGGAAGGAACCTATAGCGACGCGCGCGTGAGGAGTCGCTTGGAGTGACCGACGATTCACAGCCCATCCCATCTGGCCCATCACTCCGCCCGCGCACACTGGCGATAGGAGACATTCACGGTTGTGCGTCTGCTTTGGAGTCCTTACTACACTTCGTGCGACCGACGGAGTTGGACACGCTGGTGTTGCTCGGCGATGTCGTCAATCGTGGGCCAGACACGCGTCGTGCCATCGATCAACTGCTGGCCGTTAGCGCGCAGACCAAGACGGTGCTCATCATGGGCAATCACGAGGAACTGATGCGCGACGCCGTGAGCGGAACAGGCCTCTTAAATACGTGGCTCGATCACGGCGGTCGCGAGACACTGGCGTCGTATGACAACGCGATTGAGAATATCCCCGCCAGTCACTTGCGTTTTTTGCTCACGGCGCGGCCGTGGTGGGAATCCGATACGGAAATCTTCGTGCATGCCAATCTCGAACGGGGCGTGTCGCTGCGAAATCAAGACCGGGAATTCCTGCGTTGGAAGCACCTGGCGGGATCGGAGTCGCCGCATCCCTCCGGTAAGCGCGTGATTTGCGGGCACACGCCGCAGAAAGACGGTATGCCGTGGGTGTTTCCTGGCTGGGTTTGCCTGGATACGTTTGCATGCGGGACCGGTTACCTGAGTTGCCTGGATGTGGAGACCAACTGGGTCTATCAGGCTTCGGAAGCTGGTGATACGCGCAAGTTCCCGCTGAGCCGCTATACGAATGCCGAGCGATGACGCCTTTTAACCCCTATGAAAGTCCACGCATCGCGGCCGATACACCATCGACACGTCCGCGCAACATCATCGTGGAAATCGCCAAGCTCTGCGTGGTTTTCAGTTGTGCCATACTGCTGTTCTGTACCACCTTCGTCTCGTTGTTGGCGATCCAGGGCGGCATCTGGCGATACGATTTTAGCGAACGTGATTACCTATTCCATGTCGACGCGATCGTCGCCGTGGGAACGAGCGCCTATTGGCTGCTCGTGCTGCGCCGCTGGCACCGTTGGTACTGGTGGGCATTGCTACAAGCTGTGGGCTGCCTGGTTTGGCTGATGCTCTTGTCGCTCTTGGGTGCATTGATGATTCGCAGGTGAGAGATTCACTATGCCGCTTGCTTCACGCTCACCGACTTCTCCCCCTGCAGCACATTCAAAATGTACTCCGCCGCCTTGGCGGAAGCGCCGCTATGGCCGAAGCGAGCGCGCAACTCGGCGAGTTGCTTGCGTCTGGCCTGATATTTGAGCGGTTCGTTCAACCACTCGATGACATGCGCGGCGAGTTGCTCCGACTTATCCTCACACGTGGGATACTCGGGAAACGGCACCAGTTCCGCACCCTTCGCTTTGGGATTGAACACGGCTGGCGTCTTGGTGAAGGGCTGTGGATCGGCCAGCAAGTTCACCAGTGTCATGTACTTCACCGTAATCAAGTAGCCCGCGAGCGTCATGATCCAACGACCCACGTAATAGATGATCACTGTCGGCTTCTCGTGATGCAGTAGTTCCAAGGAGACCGAACCCGAGCAAGCGACGCAGCTATGCGCCAGATGAATCAGTTCCGGTGTGCGACTGACGAAGACATCCGCGTCGACGCCGGACTCCAGCACCATTTTCCGCGCGATGACGGCTTGCTTCTCGTTGAAACTCGCAACCGCAAAGCGCGTGTCGGGAACTTTCGCGGCGATGCGATCGGCCGCCTTCAAGATCCAAGGCAAGTTGGCGAGTACCTCCTGGGTGCGCGAGCCCGGCAGCAGCGCGATCAAGCGCCCTGCTTCGGCGCCATAGTTGTGGACGAACTCGTCGTCGAGCTGCTGCCGTTGCATCTCGTCGTAGTAGGGATGGCCGATATACGTCGCGGGGCAGCCACGCTCGTTGTACCAATCGGCTTCAAAGGGCAACTTGCAGAGCGTGTGATCGACAAGGCGGCGCATCTTCTTGATGCGCCACGAAGCCCAGGCCCACATCTGCGGCGGGCCATA
>JBGSHH010000961.1:0-3850 GCA_041752355.1 Pirellulaceae bacterium
TATGGCGTGATCTTCCTCGGCACATCGCCCAAAGCGATGGTCCAATCGATTCGGGAAGCGCGCGATGCGCTCAATAACGGCGAACTGGTTTGCATTTTTCCCGAGGGAGGCATCAGCCGCAGTGGTCAGGTGCAGGCGTTCAAAGCGGGGGCAATGAAGATCCTAAGCGGCACCAATGCGCCGGTGGTGCCGATCTACCTCGATGAGCTGTGGGGGAGCATTTTTAGTTTCGAAAGAGGGCGATTTTTCTGGAAATGGCCGCAGCGTATCCCGTATCCTATCACCATCTACTTCGGTCCGCCGATTGCCAACCCAACCGACATTCACCAGGTACGACAAGCCGTGACCAATCTAGGAGCGACCGCCGTGCAAGACCGCTCAAAGCGCGGTGCCCAACTGACGCGCACCCTGATCCGCCGCTGCAAGCAACGCAAGTTCACCACCAAAGTCGTCGACTCGACCGGCGTCGAACTGACCGGCGGTTCGCTGCTGATGCGCTCGCTCATTCTGCGACGATTGCTGCGCCGCCATGTGTTGGCGAGCGATGAGAAGTTCGTCGGCGTATTATTGCCCCCCTCGGTCGCGGCGGTGGCGGTGAATACGTCATTGGCTTTGGATCGCCGCGTGTCGGTCAATTTGAACTATACCGTCTCGTCGGAAGTCATGAACGCCTGCATCGAACAGGCAGGCATCAAGCATGTGCTGACCAGTCGCAAGTTCATGGAGAAAATGCAGTTCGATCTCAAGGCCGAAGTGGTCTATCTCGAAGACTTCAAAGACAAGCCAACGCTGGGAGATAAACTCACGAGCGCGACGATGGCTTACGCCACGCCGGCATTCATGATTGAGCGTTTGCTAGGTCTAACGAAGATTCGCGGCGAAGACTTGATCACCGTGATTTTCACCTCCGGTTCCACCGGCGAGCCGAAGGGGGTCATGCTCACGCATAGCAACATTCAGTCGAATGTCGAAGCGATCGATCAATGCGTGCGGCTGACCAAAGACGACGTGGTGCTCGGCATTTTGCCGTTCTTCCATTCGTTTGGTTACACCGTCACGTTCTGGACCTTGCTAGGTTTAGATGTGAAGGCGGCCTACCATTTTAGCCCGCTCGACGCGCGACAGGTGGGCAAACTCTGCCGCGAGCAAAAGGGAACCGTGCTCCTCAGTACCCCCACGTTCTTGCGTAGTTATATTCGCCGTTGCGAAAAAGAAGATCTGGCGACGCTCAACGTCATCGTCACCGGAGCCGAAAAGTTGCCGCCCGATGTCGCGGAAGCGTTTGAAGCCAAGTTCGGCATGCGACCAGTCGAAGGCTATGGCTGCACCGAACTTTCTCCGCTGGCATCGGTAAACATTCCCGCGAGTCGATCGGTCGATAATTTTCAATCGGATCGGAAGGAAGGCACCGTTGGCCGCCCTGTGCCGGGTGTGAGCGCGAAGGTTGTGGATCCCGACACCGGCGTGGAACTGAGCACCGACGAATCGGGCATGTTGATGATCAAAGGACCCAACGTCATGCTCGGCTATCTCAATCGCGAGGATCTGACGCAGCAGGTTATCAAGGATGGCTGGTATGTCACAGGCGATATCGCCTTCATCGATAGCGAAGGCTTCATTCATATCACTGGCCGGCAAAGCCGGTTCTCGAAGATCGGCGGCGAGATGGTGCCGCATATTAAAATCGAGGAAGTACTGAATCAGATCGCCGGCACCGCCGATCACGAACACGTCGCCATCGCCGTCACTGCCGTACCCGATGAGAAACGCGGCGAACGCTTGATCGTGCTGCACATTAAGCTCGATAAGACGCCGCAAGAACTCTGCGAAGGCTTAGCGCAAGCCGGACTGCCGAACTTGTTTATTCCCGATAAGCATAGTTTCTTCGAGGTCGAAAGCTTGCCAGTGTTGGGTACCGGCAAACTCGATCTGCGAGCGCTGAAGCAGATGGCGTTGGATATTGTGGAGAAGAGAGATCAATCGTCGTAAGGCAGTCGTAAGGCCGCTGCCTGCGGACGCGCAACATTCTACTTCGGTCCCCCCAAAACATCCCCCAAGGGCCTTTCTTCTGGCTCCGTCTTGTCGCTTTGCAGATGAGCGACAATGCGGAAGAGATCCTTGCGGCGATCGAGGCGGGGTGTGACGGTGCCGCCGTGTTGGGCGTCTTGCAAGTCGTCCAAGTCGAGATCGCAAATCAGCATCGTCTCTTCATTGGAATCCGCTTCGGCTTTGATGCCGTCCCGTGCGAAGGCGAAGTCCGACGGCGTCAGCACCGCCGCCTGACCGTAATTCAAATCCATGTTCTCGACCGCCGGCAAGTTGCCAACATTGCCAGTCAAGGCGACATAGATCTGATTCTCGATGCAGCGGGCCGCCGCGCAGTACCGCACCCGCAAATAGCCTTGGCGATTGTCGGTGCAGAATGGCACGAAGATGATCTCGACGCCGGCATCGGCCAGATAGCGCGCCGCTTCCGGAAACTCAATGTCGTAGCAGATCTGCACGCCGATCTTCGCGCTAGGTGTTTCGATCACCGCCAGACGATCACCACCCGATATGCCCCACCACTTCCGCTCGTTGGGCGTGACATGCAACTTGGGTTGCAGCACGACCGAACCGTTGGGCAAACAAACCGGCGCGACGTTCAAGATCTTTTCTTCATGAAACTTCGGCGTGCTGCCGGCGATGATCGTCACGCCATATTTCATCGCCAGATCGCGCATCAACGCTTCAAATTGATCGTAAAATTCCGCCAGACGGCGAATGCCTTCTTGCGGCGTTAAAGCGTCAATGGCGGAGAGGAGTTGGATCGTGAAGAGCTCAGGAAAAAGCACAAAATCGGCCTGATAGTCAGCGGCGATATCCACAAAGTATTGCACGCGACTGGCGAACTCATCGAATGAAGCGACCTTCCGCATTTCATATTGCACGCTCGCCAAACGAACTTTGCGAATGCGTCGGCGATCGGATTTGTATTCTGGATTGAGCCATTCGATCAGCGACGCATAGCCCAGGCTATTGGGATCGTTGAGGTAATGCGACATGATGCCGCGAAGTTCGAATCCTTCACGCAATTGAAAGCTCAGCACCAGGTCACGCATTTCGTCGGCTTGCACGCGGGCGGCGTATTCGTGCGGCGTCATTTGCGCGGCATGTGTGCTGTAGCTCCACAGTCGTCCGCCAGCGAGAATTCGGCGCAGATTGAGTTTTTTGCAAAGTTGTCGGCGCGCTTCGTAGAGTGCGGCACCCACCCCTTTGCCCCGATAGTTGGGGTCAACGTACACATCGGCGCCATACAAAGTATCGCCTTTGGGATTGTGACTGGTGAAGTAGCCGCCATCGGTCACACCGGACCACGTATGATCGCGTAGCGGATTTGGCCCCATATCGACTATCAACGTGGCGACCGCGCCCACGATCTGGTCCGCCAATTCGGCCACAAGTTGACCTTCAGGAAAAATGCGCTGGTGCGATTCCAAATGCGATTTCGCCCAAACAACATTTTCCTCCGCAAGCGTAGGATAGGCGACGCGATTGAGTTCCACCAACCTCGGGATATCGGCAACGGTCGCCTGGCGAATGGTGACGGCGGATTGCTGAACAGGCTGGGACGAACTCATGGCGCGCAATTCCTTAGTATTGGGGTACCTCCCCATCATAGCGGCAACGCAAGAATCTGCCAGGACGAGGAGGGAGGTACTATCTGGCGCGCTATACACTGGTCACACCACCAAACACCTGTTGGCAACGATGGGCGTAGCCGTGGGTTGGGTCGTCAAGCGACATCACGCGGAGCGTGATGAGTACTATGTATCCATCACGCTCCGTCGTGATGCTGCTGGGACTTGCC
>JBGSHH010000962.1:0-4719 GCA_041752355.1 Pirellulaceae bacterium
GCGAACAGAACGCGTGGCGAGTTGGATCTTTCCATCTCAACAACCCCACACACCGGCCTTAAACGCGGCAGGCGGGACGCCTACGACACGAAAAACGCCACCCAACCACCCTACTGGCTACTTGCGAACTCGTAACTACAATAGACAAAACGACTTACGTATTTCTGTCACAACTCCGACTCTTGTAGTCTGTGAATCTGACCGTGTTTGGAGGCTAGTTGTGCGATATTCGGGTTGTAAATTTGGCTATCTCTTTCCGTATACAACGCCACACGAGCAAATTATTCCGCGGCTCCCCGCACCAGCACGCTTGCCTGCCACTTGCCGTGTTGCCTGCGCAGGGTGACTCTTCCCGTCCGACCTAACCTTTCATTTTACCCTACCGACCGGTATTTGTCAATACTTACTTACCATTTCTTTCCAACATTCTGGCCAGAAACCACCCCAATTCAGCAGCGGTCGCCGCGGCGAATTGGCCGACCAACGCGGGGACTTCACTCGACGGCAATGATGGGACGTTACTTTCTTCGCCGTCTACCACGTTGGCGGCGTTCGAAGCGACGCACGCGAGCTAATTTGCCGACGACTAAAAAATGATCTGCGGACCAACCATCCGCTTTGAGATGTGGTTCGCGGGGTTCATAGTAATCCGCATGGCCCGCATTTCCACTGGCTCGACAACATTGTCGCCACGGTTCGACCTCTCCGCCATCGCGAACGATGCGCGCGTCGACGCTGTGTTCGCTAGCAACCTGGCAACCTTCGTCGGGTTTCAAATCCCAATCGAACGAAAGCGATTGCCAATACCAGCAATAACGGCGCGGACACTCTTCACGAGCGAGACGTTCGCGCGCCTCCGCGACTTCAATAGGCGGGGCAGCAAATAGCTTGATTCCTTGTCGTTCGTTCATACTTTTTGTTGCAAGCCGTACATCTGGCTCGCGATTGAAATGATAGGTCGTGTGCGGGATCGTGGATGAAGTTGCCAATCAGGTTACGCAATGCTTTGCACCCAGTCATTAAACACGGCAGGCTGGAAGCCTACCCCACGAAGTCACCCCTGCGCATACGCTTCCACTTCAAACGGATTGTCGAGATAGGGATCTTGGCGCTTGAGCCATAAGGCGAAGCTGAAGTAGAGATAAAGCGGCAAGAACAGCGGACCCCAGCGTTCGTATTGGCGGACGTGGACATGCTCGTGCCGGCGGGTGCGGTCCAGACAATCGCGATCGCAACCCAGCACCACATGCCCCAAGGTCATGGCCGCCGCGCCGCTGGCCATCCAAGGCATGCCGCGCGACAGGAACCACGTCACGAACCCGCCATAAACTTCCAGCACCCCTTCGACCCACTGCACGCGCCCACCACTGGCCAATCCCAACGCCACGCAGAACAACCCCAGGCAGGTCGCCGGCAACGCCCAAAGGTAACGCCAGAATGTCAGGAGTGCGGAGCGCATGGTGTCATTATAGACAGGCGGGAATCCTCAAGTCACCAAGCTCACCCAGGGCAGGGAGCCACGTCCCCGGAAACGGGCGTCCTTGCCAGTTGGGCAGGCAGGGGGTAGAAACGAGTGATGCAACAATATCATCAGCTCCTGCGGCATATTCTCGACCATGGCACCGCCAAGAGCGATCGGACCGGCACCGGCACTCTGAGCGTGTTCGGCTATCAAATGCGGTACGATCTGGCGGCGGGCTTTCCGCTGGTGACCACCAAGAAGCTGCATCTGAAATCGATCATCCACGAACTGCTCTGGTTTTTGCGCGGCGAAACGAACATCGCCTATCTCAAGGAACATGGCGTTTCGATTTGGGACGAATGGGCCGATGCCGATGGCGAACTCGGCCCGGTGTATGGCTATCAATGGCGAAGCTGGCCGACCGCCTCCGGCGCGCATGTTGATCAGATCGGCGATGTCGTGGAGCGGATCAAGAACGATCCCGATTCGCGCCGCTTAATTGTGAGCGCCTGGAACGTCGGCGAGATTCCGCAAATGGCCCTGCCGCCGTGCCATGTGATGTTTCAGTTTTACGTCGCGGACGGGAAGCTGTCGTGCCAGCTCTATCAACGTAGCGCCGATGTCTTTTTAGGGGTGCCGTTCAATATTGCCTCGTACGCCTTGCTGACGTTGATGGTGGCCGATGTGACAAACCTCGCTCCTGGCGAATTCATTCATACGCTGGGCGACGCGCATCTCTACACCAATCATCTGGAGCAAGCCAGGCTGCAACTCTCCCGCGAACCCCGGCCGTTGCCGCAAATGAAACTTCGCCCTGGCGTGGAATCGATTCTCGATTTTCGCTACGAGGATTTTGAGCTGCTGAATTATGATCCGCATCCCAGGATCAGCGCGCCGGTGGCGGTGTGAGCAGAAGTGGGGCGTAGGGAGTGGAGGCGTAAGGAGTGAAGACAGAGGAATTTATGACATCACTCCCTACTCCCCACTCCCGACTCCCTTCCCTCACCCTCTCCGCCATCGTTGCGATGTCGCGTAATCACGTCATCGGCCACGAGGGAGGCATGCCGTGGCGGCAGTCCGGCGATTTGAAACGCTTCAAGCAACTCACGATGGGGCATCATCTCATCATGGGTCGCAAGACGTTCGCGTCGCTGGGGCGAGCGCTGCCGGGACGCACCTCGATTGTCCTCACGCGACAAGCAGAATTGGCCTTGCCGGAAGGCGTGTTGCTGGCCGCCGATCTCGACGCTGCCTTGCAGCTTTGCAGCGATGACTGCGAGCCGTTCGTAATTGGTGGCGGCGAGATTTATCGCCTGGCGCTGCCGCGCGTGACTAAACTGTATATCACCCGCATCGATGCGGAACTTGAGGGCGACACGCGGTTTCCCGATATTGACTTCGCTGACTGGAAACTGCTTGAGGAAGAAATATACGCCGCCGACGCGAAGAATGAGTATGCTTGGGGGACGCAAGTGTGGGAGCGAAACACTTCGATATGACAGACACTCCAGCTTGGCGACGTCCGCGATTTTGGATTTTTATTGCTTGCGCGGTCGTATTGCTGCCAGCAATTATTTTTGGCTTGTATGTCGCTCGTTGCCGCAGTCTCGTCGCGCAACAAGAACTGGCCAGGCGACAACTCCACCAAATGGATGTGTCAGTCCAATCCCTTCGTCGCGACCCTGCCAACACAAGCGAAGCTGATCTGTGGCGAGATTGGCTCGAAGGTGATGAGTTATTGGTTGGCATTGGCGAATCCGACGATCTCGTTAAAGCAATGCCTCTTGTTCGCCGACTGCGACGAGTGGTTCTCTTAGATATAGAAGGACATTCGTTATCTCAAGACGACATCGATACGATCATAAGCCTTGGCAGTCTGCAGGACTTGCGTTTGTTGTTTTGCCGCTTTGACACGACTGCCCCGCGCCAGCTTTGCCAATTGCCACAATTGAATTACCTCGATTTCGGCTTCACAAATATCGACGATACAGCGTTGGATGAGTTCGCGAAGGTGCCGCGACTCACTAAGTTGTCTCTTTGGGGAACGCCTCTGACGATGAGCAAAGTCCAGGCGTTGGCAAGTGCGCGTCCGGAGGTTGATATCATTTGGCGTCCTCCTCATTCAACCAGCGATGTTGCTTTAATCGAGAAGTTGGCGATGCACGGAATCACCGTTGGGGGCTGCCGTCCCGAAGGAATCTCGCAGCATGGCGATTACAAAGTGGAGATCAACCCGTTCGATGACGAAACCTGGAAGCTGCTTTTGGAACTAAAGGAAATACGACACATCGTCTGGCATGCTTGGACCGACGATCGCCTTCCCCGGCTATTGATGATGCGTTCTTTGCACAGGATTGATCTGCCACAGGGTGTTCCATCGATTGAAGCGCTGAAACAGTTGCGGCAACTTCCTGAACTTCAAACACTGTATATCGACGGAAAGCAAGCCGAAGAGTGGAGCGAAGAGGAACGGCAACAACTTGATGAAACCCTACCCAGAGTAATCATCGGTACCATGCACTAGTGAACGACAATATCGGCGCTTTAAAATGGATGAATTCCATCCCCCCGTGTGTTCATGGAGCGCTAAAGGTATGATGGCGGATGGTTTTTGCACTATCCTTTCTTATCGATCAAGATCATGAGCCACGAAGAAGAACTCGCGCTGGACGACTCGGTCCAGGAACTATTGGACCTCAACCAACAACTGCTCGATGCGATTGTCGGCGGCGATTGGGAGACCTACGCCGGGCTGTGCGATCCCACGATTAGTTGCTTCGAACCGGAAGCCAAAGGCAATCTGGTCGAAGGGATGGATTTTCACCAGTTCTACTTCAGTCTCGGTGGTTCCGAGCCCGCTGTCGCGCCGGTGGTGACGATGGTGTCGCCGCATGTGCGGTTGCTCGGCGAGGAAGCGGCGATCGTATGCTACATCCGGCTCAATCAACGCGTAAATGCCGCTGGCGAGCCGTATGTGTCCGCCGTGGAAGAGACCCGCGTGTGGGAACGCGTGCAAGGCGAATGGAAGCACGTCCATTTCCATCGCTCGGTCGTCGCCTAGTTGTTGGCCGTAAGGTCACTTCGGTAGCGGCGAGCGAAAACCATCGCGCGGCGTAGGCGGCTCTTTCGAGAGATCGATATTGATCCAACTCGGTCCATTGCTCACGCGCTGCCCAACGGGCGGCAGCGGGCGAGCGTTCTCCAAGGGCTGCTCGACGGGAAACCGCGTAGGTGTGAAGGGCGTGGGCTGCCAGGTG
>JBGSHH010000963.1:0-11853 GCA_041752355.1 Pirellulaceae bacterium
GCGTGCGCTTTGGTTTGGAAAACGAGTCGACGCGTCTCAATCTCAACGCGTTGCTGATCATTGACAAACAGCAAGTCGGCGGCGGGCGACAACTGCTGATGGCGCTTCCTGGTTGCACGCAAGAAATCGCCGACGCCATCCTGGATTATCTTGATGCCGATAGTGAGCCGCGCGAATACGGCGCGGAGGTCGATTACTACAGCGGACTTTCTCCCCCGTACGCTCCCAAAAACGGCCAGCTCGATACGGTCGAGGAACTGCTCCTGGTGCGCGGTGTGACGCCCGAGTTGCTGTTTGGCATGGACGTGAATCGCAATGGCATGGTGGACGCCTTCGAGGAAGGTGCGGGAGCAATGACCCTTTCGACCGGGCCAATCGGTGGCACGGATGAAACGGCGGAAACGACCGGCACCACAGGCGGTGTTTCGATCGATGCCGACATCAGTCGCGGTTGGGTTCCTTATCTCACGCTATTCAGCATGGAGCGCAACGTTAACGCCGCCGGTCAGCCGCGCGTGAATCTCAATCAGAAAGACATTAAGAAACTCTATAACGAACTCAAGGCCGTGCTGCCGGCAGAGTGGGCGACATTCATTGTGGCTTATAAGCAAGGAGGCGCATTCACAGGCACGATCCCGACCACGCCTGGCCCTCAAGGAGAGCTCGATCTCAACAAGGCCGGCAATACGCAACTGACACAGGTTCTGGATTTGATCGGCAAAAACACGCAAGTCACCTTCCAAGGCGTGACGGAGCCCACCGTGCTGCAGTCCCCTTTTCCCGAAGATATCGGCGCGATGAACCTGTATTTGCCTGTCTTGATGGACAATTGCACGGTGAGCGCTTCGACCATCATTCCGGGCCGCATTAATGTCAATCAGGCTCCCATCGCTGTACTGGCCGGCATCCCTGGCATGGATGAAGAGATCCTGGCGGAGATCGTCAACCGCCGCGATTTCGAGCCTTCGGAAGACTTGCCCAATCGCAAACATGAAACCTGGCTCATGGCGGAAGGCATCGTCGATCTAGCGCAAATGCGGCTGCTGATGCCGTTTATCACCGCCGGTGGAGACGTGTATCGAGCCCAAATAGTGGGTTATTTCGAAGGTGGCGGTGCCGCAGCGCGCACCGAAGTGGTTTGGGATGCGGCTACCAATGCCAATCCCCGCGTATTATTCTGGAGAGACCTGTCGCATTTAGGGCGCGGCTTCGCGCTGGATACGCTCGGCATCGAACTCTCCGCCGACTACTGATTTACAGCAAGACATACTGCTATGGCACTTTATCTGGCATTGGAATGGGATGGCAACGAAGCGCGGGTCGCGCTCGCGCGCTCGCGCGGCAAGGAAGCGGTCATCGAGGATGCGTTCGCGATCGACCTGGAGCCGCGCGACGCTGGCCAAACGTTTGTCGCTCCCAATGTCGGCGCGCGGGTCGCTGCGGCGCTCACTGCCCGCAATGTCGGCCGCGTAGAAACATTGGTCGCGGTGGGGCGCAAGGATATCGAACTGCGTCTGTTGAATGTTCCGCCTGCGCCCCCTGAGGAGTTGGCCGACGTGGTGCGTTTTCAAGCCCTGCGGCAGTTCACAGCGCTAGGTGAGGATTGGCCGCTGGACTATATTCCCCTGGCGAGCGACGAGCCTTCGCCGACCAGTGTGCTGGCCGCGACCCTGTCGCCGGAACATGTGAAGCAAATCCGCGGCACGTGTGAAGTCGGCAATCTCACGCCGCGACGCATGGTATTGCGACCGATGGCGGCGGCGTCCCTGCTTTCGCGCCAGTTGCCTGACACCGCGGGTCGCTGTCGCTTGATGATCGATCTCTTGTCGGACGAAGCCGACTTGACGGTCCTCGTCGGCGAGCAGGTGGTCTTTCTGCGGACCGTTCGCTTGCCGGCCCACGACAAGGTCGACGCGCAGAACGCGGCCTTGGTCGGCGAACTGAAGCGAACGATGGTCGCCGCACAAAACCAACTCGGCGGTCGCCGTGTGGAATATGTCGTCGTCTGCGGTAATCCCCAAGATCATGGCCTGTTGCTGGAAAAACTGGCGCGAGAACTTTCGCTGCGAGTGGAGTGTTTCGATCCCTTCGCGGCCATCGTCTTGACGGACGACTTGCGCCACAAGCTTCCCGATCATCATGGTCGTTTCGCGCCGCTGCTGGGTATGTTGTTGGATGAAGCGGCCGGCACACGGCACGCCATCGATTTTCTCAATCCGCGCAAACGTCCCGCGCCGCCAGATCGGAGTCGTCAAAAAATACTCATGGCGACTGCCGCTAGCGTGCTGGCGTTGGGCATGGGTGGTTATGTGTGGAATCAGTATTCCTCGCTCAACGCGGATATCAGCGCCGCGCGCACTGAACTCAAGCGGATCGAGAAGTCCGTCACCGCTTCGCAGAAGAAAATTAAGGAAGCGGAGGAACTCGAAAAATTCGAGCAAGGTGACATTACCTGGCTCGATGAGTTTTATCGCATGGCCGATCCCAAAGTCTTCCCCACGGGCGATGACGCGATCTTGACTACGATGTACGGCACGACCCGCGACGCACGTAAAGGGGATCTCCCCGGTGGCAAGTTGCAGATCGATGGCGTCGCCCGCACATCCGCCGCCATCACGCAGATCGAACGCAACGTCACGGACAGCCGCCATACTGTCACGGGAAGGGGCGGCGAGGAAGATAGCAGCGGTGGCGACTATCGTTGGAAATTCAAAGAGGAAATTGTGGTGATTCATCCCACGGCAGCTCCGGCGGAAAAGAAGCCCACCACTCCGACCAGCACAACGCCGCTGCCCAAGCCCGCGAATATGAACAGCAAGACGAGCAGCAAGACAGGAGGTGCGACATGAAACCACGTGAACGCATGTTGGCGATGACGGTGGGTGGCATGGCCGCGTTGGGTGTGCTGTGGTACGGCTACAGCAGTTTGCAGGAAGGTTTGACCAAGCGCCAAAACGAACTCAATGGCCTGGAACAACAACTTGAGGCGAAGTCCAGAATCGTCCGCAATGGCCAAAGAGCTGCGAAACATCTCGCCGATCTGGAAATGCGCGCGCTGCCGGCCAACGTCGAAAAAGGGCAATCGCTTTATCAAAAGTGGCTCCTCGATTTGGTACAGAAGCATGGTGTCTCCGATAGCAGTGTTACGGCGGTTGCCAAGCTCAACGCGCGCGGTGTCTATCAGCAGCTCAGCTTTGCCGTGAAAGGGCAGGGCGATTTGGTGCAAGTCACGAAATTGCTCTACGATTTTTACGCTGTCGATCATTTGCATCGCATTCGCCGCATTCGCCTCAAACCCCGCGCGAACTCTACCGACTTGGATATCGATTTGTTGGTCGAGGTGCTATCACTCCCTGGTTCGCCTGACCGTAACGATATGCAAGGGCAACCTTCGGATCGCTTGGCGCAAGACAATGTCGACGACTACGTCACTGCCATCGCATCGCGCAATTTCTTCGGTCCTCCCCATAAGCCGCCGACGATCTCCAGTTCTGCCAGAAGCAAATACTATATCGGCGACGCGGTGGTTTTTGGCGTCCGTGGCGAAGACCCGGAAAAGACGCCCATTGTCTACTCGCTGGAGAAGGCGGCCATGGACGGCGTCACGCTCAATCCTAAGAACGGCGACTTTCGTTGGGAGCCTAAGGACAAGGGCACCTACGAAGTCACCGTGCGTGCTACCGATACTGGCATGCCAGCAAAATCGGTGACCAAGACGATCAAGTTTGAAGTTACCGATCCGCCCCCGAAAGAGGTTCGGGTGGAAGGTCCCAAACCTATTCCGCCACCACCCTTCGATACCGCCAAGTTCACTTACTTGACCGGCGTCGTGGGCACGGAAGACCAATCGGAAGCGTGGCTGCAAATTCGCACGACGGGGCAAATGCTCAAGCTGCGAACGGGCGAGAAGTTCGATGTTGGCACCCTCAAAGGCACGATCATTCATATTGGTGAGCAAGAGATTCAGGTGGAAACGTCCGATGGCAAACGCCTGTTGATCTACATTGGTGAAAGCCTCCGCGACGCGTTGCCACTCCCAGGCGACGGTGTGTAAGCCAGTCGTACAACGCCACCAACGCCAGCATTGCTGGCGTTTTTCTTTTCTTGACGTCGGTACTTCCCATCCTTTTGTGGGTTTCCATTAGTGCCGGTTAATTTTGGTTTACGGTCTAGGCAAGCTCTGCCGATTATTCCCATTACGTCGAGTTGCCGGGGCTAACTGCGCATTCGCGTGTAACTTGTCTCATCTCCGCCCAACGTCACCTCCACGCTGGAAAGCTATCCATGATGGATCGCATGCGTTCACGGATGAAAACCTGGCGACCGAAAACCTTTGCCAGCACAGGTCTGCTGTTGTTGGTCTTCGCGATCGCCGTGTGGCAAGTCGTAGCCCAGGAAGCGACTCCGCCTGACTATCGCACCTTTGCGCTTCGCCATGCGAATGCCGCGGATCTCGCGCCGCAAGTGCGAAGCGTCTTGGCAGGCACGCCCGGCAAGACCGACGTGCTGATCGACAAGAAAGCTAACGCGCTGTTGGTGCAAGGCAACGAGAATGCCATGCGCCTGGCGTCGCAGCTGATCACGGCGCTCGACATGCCGATCGCGCCAACCGCGCAAGCACCCGCCCGAGGCGAAGCGAGTGTGCGGGGCTACAAACTTCCGGAGGCCAACGCCGACAAAGTCGTCGCCGATCTGCGCAAGAAGTTCCCCGCTTCGACCGGGACCAGCCTGGCGGTCGATCCTCGCACCAAGCAACTGCTCGCGGTAGCGACCAACGATGTGCATCGCCAAATCGCGCAGCAGCTCGCCGCTGGCAACGATCCGCTCGCCCAACGCGACCCGAAGTTGCTCCCCGCAAATGCCAAGCCTAGCGATGACGACTTGCCACAGCGCCCCGTCGCCTTGAAGAACATCACCTGGCAGAGCTTCGAGGATTTCCTCCAGCGTTTGTGGGGCAACAAAGCGAATCTGGAAACCAATCGCACCGGCGAAGTCGCTTCGATCCATCTCAAGAACGCCGCTGGCGAAGAGACCGTCGCCAATGTCGATCGCCGCCGCAACGAAGTTAGCTTCAATGGCACGCGCAGCGCCAACGGTAGCTGGGCGAAACTCGTTAGCGTTCTCGATAGCGGCCCCACGCCACGCGAGCAAGCCTTGCAAGTGGTGCCGGTGCATCGCGCCGACCCCGAACAACTCAACGACGCCATCGACCTCATCAAGACCGCCATCCGCGAAGGCGAACGTCGCGATCGCGGCGATCGGGCGGCCATGGCGATGCCGTTTGGCGACCGCGCCGGACAACGCCCCAATGGCATGGATGTCGTCGCCAAGATCTTTCAACAAGAGAACCAGCCACCCGTTGAACCACCCGTCGAGCCAGAACCGCGCGAGCAGCCCGCTGGCCAGCCCGGCGCGGAAGCTCCGCAAGGAGCGATCGGCCCGGTGCAGATCGAATTCCTCCAGGACCTCGACCTGATCATCATTCGCGGCAAGAAGGAAGATGTCGAACGCGTGACGAAGATCATTCGCGAGATCGAAGAAAAGAGCGCGCAAACAGCTCCGGTGATTCAGCTCTACATGCTCAAGAACGTCGAAAGCGCCGCCGTCGGCGACCTGGTGATTCAACTCTACAATCAGGCTCTCGCTGCTCGTGCCGGTCGCGTCAGCATCACGCCGTTGGGCAAGCCGAACGCGCTGCTGTTGATTGGCACGCGTGAAAGCATCAACTCGGTGTTGGACCTGGTCAAGAAGCTCGATGTGCCGGTCAATCCCAACTCGCAGTTCAAAGTCTTTCAGCTGAAATACATGGATGCCACCAACGCGAAAACGTTGTTGGATGAATTCTTCCTCGATCGTGGTGTACTGGGCACGCGCGTCCGAATCTCGGTCGATACCCGCACCAATGCCGTCGTGGTCTATGGTGGCGAACGCGACTTGCTGGAAGCCGAAAGTCTGCTCAAGAGCGTGGACGTTGGCGATACTCCCAACAAGTTCGAACTGAGGATCTTCAAGTTGGCCAACGCGCTGGCGACCGATTTGGCGCCTATTCTGCAACAAGCGATTAGCGGTCAAGGCGGCGCGGTCGGACAACAACCTGGCGTGCAGCCGCAGCCAGCAGGCAACGCAGCCACAGCCCGCGCTGCCTCGCTGATTCTGACCACTCTCGATGCGCAAGGCAACAAGATTCTGGAATCGGGATCCGGCATCCTGAGCGACGTCGTGATCACCGCCGACACCAATTCCAACTCGATCCTGGTACGTGGTCCCGCCAATAGCATGGACCTGATCGGCGCGCTCATTCGCGAACTCGATCGCCTGCCTGATAGCGAAGCCCAAATCAAAGTCTTCACCATCATCAATGGCGACGCCACGGCTTTGGCCACCATGCTGCAACAGCTGTTCGGCCAAGGTGGCGGTGGCGGCGGTGGTGGATTTGGCAATCAGGGTGGCTTCAATCAACCGATCACCGCTGGTGGTGAGAACTCTTTGGTGCCGCTGAGTTTTGCCATCGATACGCGCACCAATAGCATCATTGCCAGCGGTTCGTCCGGCGACTTGAACGTCGTCGAAGCGATTCTGCTGCGACTGGATGAAGGAGACATTCGCCAACGCAAGACGACCGTCTATCGCTTGAAGAATGCTCCCGCCATCGACGTGGCCAACGCCATCAACCAGTTCCTCACCAGCGAACGCGCGGTGCAACAGTTGGACCAGCAAAACGCTGCGAATCCTTTCCAACAGCTCGAACGCGAAGTCGTCGTTGTGCCTGAAGCGGTCAGCAACAGCTTGATCGTCAGTGCCACGCCGCGGTTCTACGAGGAAATCGCTCGCGTGGTGGAAGAGCTCGATGCTCGCCCACCGATGGTGATGATCCAAGTGCTCATCGCGGAAGTCTCGTTGAGCGATCAGGAAGAGTTCGGTGCCGAGTTTGGTTTGCAAGACTCGCTCCTGTTCGATCGTGGCGTCGCCACCGCGGCGAGTGTGATCCCTGGCTTTAACTTTGTCGGGCAACCGCTGGGTAACTCGGGTTCCGCAACATCTCTCGCGACACGCAACAATCTGGCAGGCCAATCGACGACCAACTTTTCCGTCGGTCGCCAGAATGGCACGCTTGGTTACGGTGGCTTGGTGTTGTCGGCCAGTAGCGATTCGGTCAGCATTTTGATTCGTGCCTTGCAAGACGCGCAGCGGATGCAAGTCCTCAGCCGTCCGCAAGTCATGACGCTCGACAATCAATCGGCGTTCGTGCAAGTCGGTCAACGTGTGCCGCGCATTACCTCCACCACCAACAGTCAAAACGGTATCACGAATGCTACGGTGCTCGAGAACGTCGGTTTGCTGTTGGGTGTGACTCCCCGTATCAGTCCCGATGGCCTGGTCGTCATGGAAATTGATGCGGAGAAGTCGCAACTGGGTCCCGTCGACACTGGTATTCCGATCTCGATCAATGCCAACGGCGACGTGATCCGCTCCCCCATCATCAACACCACGCTGGCCCAAACCACGGTCAGCGCTCGCAGCGGACAGACCGTGATTCTCAGCGGTTTGATCACCAAAAACCGAGCGATCACGTCGCGACGCGTACCGTATTTGTCGGATATCCCTGTGCTGGGACGCATCTTCCGCTTTGATTCGTCCATCGATCAACGTCAAGAGTTGCTCATCATTATGACCCCCCACATCGTTCGCAACGAAGCCGACGCCGACTGGATCAAGCAAATTGAATCCGATCGCATGAGCTGGTGTTTGGCCGACGTCGTGGAAATTCATGGACCCTCCGGACTCAGCGAAGGCTACGGTCTGTGGGGACCGCCGCAAGCACCGATCATCTATCCCGATATCGATCCGACCGGCACCACCTACGAAGCGCCGCTTCCGTTGGAAGGGGAGACATATCCCGGCTTGCCCACAACCCCTTCGGGTCGCGAGCGGCCACCTTTGACACCGCCGATGCCGCAGAACGATCCGCTCGATCCTTTGAATCCACTCGCGCCACCGGCCCAGTTTCAGCCACCTGGCGCAGGCTTACGCGGCGAAGCTCCTTCCTCGCGCCGCGCCGAAGGTAACCGTCAGCCAACACCAGCTCGTCCTGAAACCAAAGCTGCCTACACGCCGCTGCCAGGCAACAACGATGGCATTCGGCGGCTCCCGGCAGATAACGCCCAGGTGTCCTACGGACCGCCACCGGCGAGACCAGGCAGCTACGCGCCGCCCAAGCCGATCTATCCTCCGGCTCAACGCGATGCGTCGGCCGCTTACTACGAACAACCGCGTCGTGACATGAACTCTCCTTATCCAACGCAGCCAGCTTACTTGCCAGCCCGTTAGTTGAGGATGAACAACAGCCAGGCAGACATTCCTGTCTGCCTCGCAATAGACCTCTCAAGGCGAACCTTGCGAGCGAACTCGAACGGACATCTCGCGGAGCGAGATTACTATAATCACCACGAGAACGGATTCTCGTCCCATGCGTACTCTCTGCTTATTGATGCTTGGCGTTGTGATGCTTGGCGGCACCGGTTGCCAAACGCTCGACCTCGATTACCATCCACCGACCTTTCCTTGGAGTAAGGATCGGGAGAAGGAAAAAGAGAACAAGCGACGCGAATACGGCAAGCCCGCCCGAATGGTCGCCATCTGGACCGACACTGTCCGCTACACCGCAGGCATGCAGCCGACGCGCGGCTTTGGTGGTCGCTTGTACTTCTACAACGAGAAGAGCAAAGCGATTCCCGTCGAAGGACAGTTGGTTGTCTATGGCTATGACGACACCGACATCGACGAGACCGCGCCGGAAAATCGTCCGCCCCAAAAGCGCTTCGTCTTCACCTCCGAGCAATTCACGCAGCACTACAGCAAGACCGACCTCGGCGCTTCCTACAGCGTTTGGATTCCTTGGGACGCTGCGGGCGGCAACAAGCTGAGCATCTCGCTCGTGCCTGTCTTCACCACCAGCGAAGGCGAAGTCGTCTCAGGGCAACAATCGGTCAATGTCCTCCCTGGCAAAACGCCTGACGAAGAACTCGCCAAGAAATCGAATGGCCAAGGCAGTTTTGAAGGCGAGACCGTCTCTTACTCGATGGCCGATCCCAACCAAGTCAGGCCCGATGCCATGAAGAGCGTCACGATCGCCGTGCCGAAAAATGGCAGCATCAGTAGCGGACGATATCCCGGCCCGCAAGCCAGCGCCGGCACGCCAGCGCAGCCCATTTACAATGACCACGCCCCACAAACCTGGCGCAATCAAACGCAGTATCAAATACCGACTAACGACCAGCGCTTGGAGGCGGAACAACCGCTGCCGCCGGGGTTGGAATCGTTTCGACAGCGGGGTCGCTTGCCGGAGGTGCCACCACCAACTCGTTTTTCACTACCGAGATCCCGGGCTCTAGGCGAGCCAATCGCGCGGCTAGATCACGATCGCGCGCCGTCGCGACTTGGCCACGGAGGATCGCAGTTTCCCCCTCCATCGTCACATTCAACCGCCCGATTGCCTGTAGTCCAGGAATCTTCGTCAAACGAGCTTCCACGTGGGTATTAAGTTTGTGTTGACGGGCGGCAATGGGCATTTCAAATCCGAGCGCGATCGGCGCTCGGAAGGGACGTTGCTGGCCGTTCGCACCGCCGCCGAAATTGGAGTTCTGTCCAAACAGGCCGCCCAGTTGGCCGACGCCGCCTCGACCATTTTGATTGAGACCGTTCGCGCCCAGTCCGCCGCCTAAGCCCCCGCCTAAACCGCCGCCCAGCCCTCCGTTGAGCCCGCCACCTAAGCCACCGCGCGCGTTCTGTCCCCCTAAACCGTTTTGCCCGACGCCACCTTCGGCGGCCATCGAATTCTGATTGCCCACCGAGCGTGCTTCGCCACTATCGCCACCGACGAACTGTCCCGGTTGACGAGCGCCGCGTACAAATCGATCCGATTGACTCACCTGACCAGCCCCTTCGGTGGTCGCCCCCGCCCCGTTGGAAGCGGCGCCGGAAGGCGCGCCCACACCAGCGCTATAGCTCTGGTTGGTGCCGGAAAACCCAGTCGTTGGGTTGGAAACGGTGCCACCCAAACTGCGTGAGCCAAACGTCCCGCCGGCAGTTTGGCCACCCAATTGCGCAGGCAAGGTGCTTGGAAGAGCCAACAGACCTAGCAGTGCGAGTGAGGTCCAGATTGTGCGCTTCATGTTAGGCTACTCCATCCAAGAGTCGAATCGTTGCGTTTGCCACCGCCCCGGAAGCAAGCAATCGGTAAGGCTAGCAATATTGAACGCTGGCCTGGCGGGGAAGTTTCGGGTCCGCCTCTGGTAAGTATATCGAGTTTGCGGACTTGTGCCACGCAATTTGTCCCCCCGCACGGTATAGCCGCTACGATCGGCCCACTTGAGAGGCCGAATTCAAAAAGCCACCGCACAAGTAGCCTAATCCGAAAAAAACACTGCGCAGATTTTCCCTAACTAACGCAGCACCATACGTTTACGATCGGAACCAAACGTTGCGCACCCGATTTTGGCACTCCGCAAATACGGATTTTTTGTGCGGACAAGTCTGCTCCTGGGGTGTTCAGTCGCCACGCCGGCACTCTGCGATCTGCCGATTCTTTTTTCTCTGGCCAACCCGGCTCACGCTGCCTTACGATGGGCAAAACAGTCAGCGAGAGCGTTTCGCGGCACTTTGACTGGCCCGCGCAATCACCCCGCAGCCTACCGGAGTCCGCTGGTGTTGTCAAGATGTGTTTTCAATTTAGTATGGAATAGATTCCGTATTCCAGCTAACTAACTGCCGAGCTTTGCCCACGTGAGCCAACTGGCCTTCACTCCCGAAACCAGCACTTTGCCGCCACCGCGGGGCCGGCAATTTGGCTTGCGCCAGCTAATGCTCGCCATCGCCAGCGTCGCCTTGGTGTTGGGGGTGGGAACGCAGTTTGGTGATGCGAGTGCGCAACTCGCCATCAGCGTGATCATCTTGTTGATCGGAGCGTGGTGGAGTTGGCTCGATCGCAGCAGCTTGCCCCTGGCGTTCAGTCTGTTTTTCTCATTGGTTTGGATGTGCCTGCTCGCCCCGCCCGTCATTCACAGCGGACCCGCTCGCAACTTGCAATGCCGGAACAACGTTAAGCAACTATCGCTCGCGCTTCATAACTATGCCAGCGATAACCACGGCCAATTCCCGCCGGCCTACATCGCGGACGAGAATGGCCGGCCGATGCATAGTTGGCGGGTGTTGATCCTGCCCTATATCGAGCAGGACGTACTCTACAGGCAGTATCACTTCGCGGAATCGTGGGATAGTCCGCACAATCTCACGATCGCCCAGCAAATTCCGGATCTGTTTCAATGTCCCTCGCGCTCGTCGGATCAACGCGGTCTCTTCACCTCCTACGTGGCGGTGGTCGGTGACGAAACGATGTGGCCTGGTGCCGAGTCAACAAGTTACGAAGACATCACCGATGGCACCACAAATACCTTGTGCTTGTTGGAATGGCCGGAGTCCGACATCGTGTGGACCGAACCGCGAGATTTTCCCAGCGATCGAATTTGGCTGCTGACCCACCCACCCGCCGCGCTTCTATCGTCAAAGCAACGCCATCGCGACGGACTCACGACCAGCATGGCTGATGGTCAGGTTCGCAAGCTTCCCTTCCATGAGTTGCCAGGTCGCCACGTCCGCGCCCTCTTCACTCGCGCAGGCGACGACAACGACGACTTGCCGCCCTAGCTGCGTGTGGAACAAGGGCCTCTTTATCGTTGCCGATCTTTTGGAAATGATGTCGTCTCCAGCGTGATTTTGCAGCTGGCATTCCCGCCTCAGGATCACAAGGCAGGGTTGCCTATCGCGCGACACGCTATTAACCGATCGTTAACACTA
>JBGSHH010000964.1:0-4899 GCA_041752355.1 Pirellulaceae bacterium
AGGTGCTGGATGGGGCGCCGAATGAGGTGCCGGCGACGCTCCGGGAGCTGGCCCTAGTCGGGCCTTGAGCTGCGCATCGTACTGGGCTTTGTTTTCGGGACGCAGCAGCGTCACACGGGCGTTGGAAATCTCGTTGAGAAGGTGCTGCGAACGGTCGGAATGCGGGCCGTGCTGATAGGACCGCACATGCGACATTTGCCGATCGGCGGCGGCGGAGATCACATCGGCATCGGCTTCAAATAGCACCAAGCCGAGCAGCCGATAGTGATGCGGCGGTTGCTCGGCAGGCGGAATCGCCAGCCATTTGTAGTACGGATCGAACTCCGACATCCCACATCCCCTGCCACGGTGTGCGACAACGCCACAGAAATTCGCAAAACGGCGATTATACACCGCTTGGGGGCCAAGTACACCTTGGACGCCAACAAGTTACATTCCGTTCCCGTACGGCCTAAGAAGCCGTTGGCGGCGGCGTGCGGTCATCGGCCAGCAATGCCAGGATGTTGTCGAAATAGGAACGTTCAGGCGGCGCCAGGTTGCCAAACAGCGTTTCCCGCGCAGCGGTATTGGGTTGCAGCGCGAGCCAAGCAGCGGCGGCTTGATCCACGGCGTCGTCACCTGGCGGAGCATTCGACGTGGGCGAACGGGTCGCCATCGACGGTGCGGGAACCTGCGCTGCCGTCGCCGGTTCGCCCTCGCCCCCTCCTAACGAATTCAAATACGTCACCACCAACGCCACATCCAGAGCCGTCAACAAGTTGTCACAACTCGTGTCGTAAAATGGCGGCGGCACAAAGGGTGCCACAGGCGGAACGGTGAGCGAACGCAGGCCGTTGACGTTGAGTTCGCTGACGATGAAAGCCGCATCCGCTGGCGTGATCACACCATCGTTGTCGACATCGAGGCTCAAGCCTGCCTGAGGATTTTGCCAAGGACACGATTCCGACACCACGCTGATCCGCACCGTGTCTTCGACGATGGTGCCGACATTGTCGCTCAGCGTGAGTCGCGCGGTTTTCACACCCACACTGGCGAAAGTATGGGAGGCGGCGATATTGGCGCCACCGCTTCCGGCGGGCAGCGGCACGTTCTGCGTTTGTCCATCGCCCCAATTGATCGACAGCGTCAATAAATTGTGATTGCCAGCGAAGGAGAACTTGGCGTTGGGAAGCGTGGTGGCGTCCCCCAGATTCACCGTGAAATTCGGCCCTGCTTCGACCAACAGCGGCGCGGTGAATGTACTGCTGGCCGCCAGATTCAAGTTGCCGCCTAAATCGGCGACTTGTCCGGCCACGCGTTGCACCGTGATCGTACCGGCCGGCAGGATCTGATTGTCCTCGGCATAGTAGTAGCGATACACACCTTCGCCGCGCGACTGGACTCGGTCGATGGAAACGCCGGTGAGCGTGATATCGCTGATGCCGATCGTCGCGGGGTCCACGCCAGATGCCGGATCGCTCCATTGCACATCGACATAGCCTTGGTTGCTCGACAAGATGCTACTGGGCGCGGGCGATACGAGCAGCGAAGTCGGACCGGTGGCATCGCGCGTGACGTTTAAACTGACGATCGTTTGCGCCGGCGCGATACCAGCTTGAGCGCGAATGCTATTCAAGCCGCTGACCAGCGGCACGTTGGTGAACGTGAATTTGCCTTGGGTATCGGCCACGACCGTGCCATCATCGAAGCCGTCGTTATCGAGATCGAGCGTTACGGTAGCCAACGCGTCGGTGGTGCCTACGAAACTAACGGAGTTCAACGTCGTGATGCCGTCATCGGGAACACCAGTATCAAAACCAGGCGCAAGCTCAAAGGTGAGGGGTGGCGCGTCATAGCCCAGGATCGTGACGTTATCGATCTGCACCGAACTATTCACCGCGCCAAAACCCAGCAAATCGAAATACAGCGTGGCGACTGTTTCCGCGGGAATTCCCGCGAGGCTCACCGTGACCACCGTGGGAAAACTAAGCGTAGGCGATTGTCCGGAAGTCGTCGCGCCCGTGACTTGCGTGGAGGAACCGAAGAACAACTCACCGCTGGCCTGTAAATTGAGAAACGCGTCCGAACCGCTCAAGCCTTCTACCGTCGGCACGAGCGAATTCAAACTGCTATCTAGCAGCGCCACTTCAAACGCGTCAGGTGGATTGCCAGCGCTGGCGTTGAGCGCGCGATTGAGCAACGTGAACCGCAGCGCCGTGGCCCCGGCAGGAATGCGAAATTCCTCCCGCAAGCCCGAGAAGACGATGCTGTCTTCGTTAATGATCCCTTGACCGTTTTGAACATTCGCGCTGCCGCTGCGCGTCCAACCGTAATCGGGCGCGGCCGGACTATTCTGCGAGAAGCGACCGTTGAGGATGCCCAGCGGGGGTTCCCCTTGAGGCTCTGGCAAGACTGACCAACGATCGGCCAAAATGGCGGCAATCTCGTCGTCGAGAACAGGCAACGAAGCGTCTTCGTCGCGAGCGAGAGAAACCTGCGACTCATCCCACAACGCCTGGGGCGCGCAAGGAGTCGATTCCACGGGTTGTGCATCAATATCGATATTCACGATGTATCCACCATAAGGGGCGTGTTCATCGTAACCAGCCGGGAGCGTCAATCCAATCAAATTGTCTCGTTGGGGGGTGGTAAATCCGAGAAAAAACACCGCGCAGCGTTAGAAATTTGGCGTCGGCGGGCGATAGTCGCCGAGTTTGATCTGCTGAAACCAAGCGATGGTCTTTTGGAGCCCATCCCGCAGTGGTATCCGAGGCTCCCAATCGAGGTGCTTTTTCGCCAAGGTGATGTCAGGCTGACGTTGCTTTGGATCGTCCGCCGGGAGCGGTTCAAAGACGATTTTCGACTTGCTGCCGGTCAGTTCGATGACCAGTTCCGCCAGTTCGCGAATCGTGAATTCACCAGGATTGCCGATGTTGACCGGCCCCTGCAGGCCATCCGCCGAATTCATCATCCGAATCATCGCTTCAACCAGGTCGTCGCGATAGCAGAACGAACGCGTCTGCTCCCCTTCGCCAAAGATGGAAATGTCCTGATTGGAGATCGCCTGCCGAATGAAGTTGGAAACGACGCGACCATCAAATGGATGCATTCGCGGGCCGTAAGTATTGAAGATCCGCACGATCTTGATGTCCAACCGATGCATGCGGTGATAGTCCATGAACAGCGATTCCGCCGCGCGTTTCCCTTCGTCGTAGCAAGCGCGCGGTCCCAGCGGGTTCACATTGCCGCGATAGCTCTCCGGTTGCGGATGCACCTCCGGATCGCCGTAGACTTCGCTCGTCGAAGCTTGCAGAATCCTCGCCTTGCAACGTTTCGCCATGCCGAGCATGTTGATTGCGCCCATCACCGATGTCTTCATCGTCTTGACGGGATTGAACTGGTAATGACCTGGCGCGGCGGGACAGGCGAGATTGTAAATCTGATCGCATTCCAACCAGAGCGGATGAATGATGTCGTGCCGCAGCAGCTCGAAATTCGGCTTGCCGAGCAAATGCGTGACATTGGTCTTTTGGCTAGTGAAGAAGTTATCGACGCAGATCACGTCCTCGCCAGCTTCCACCAAACGCTCGCACAGATGCGAACCCAAAAAGCCAGCACCGCCCGTCACCACAATTCTTTTCACGTACGACACGAGGGGAATCCTTGGAAATGAGTGATTTGGGCTCTAGTGTAGCCGGGGAGAGGTCGAGGGTTCAGGGGTCGGGGTTCAGGGTTCGGAAGTCGGAAGTCGGAAGTCGGAAGTCGGAAGTCGGAAGTCGGAGATAGGATATAGGAGATTGGAAGTCGGACGAACAATTGAAGTGGTGGCTCGAGTCTTTGGCATTTCCCGAACCCCGAACCCCGAACCCCTGAACCCTGAACCCCCAACCCTCCCACTACCCCTGAAAATCATGCACCACCGCTTTTGCTTGCGGCGGCAAATCGGCGTGCAAAGTGCTTTGATGTTGATGCCGAGGCTGGAGGAGTTTGGCGATCAGGCCGGTCCAGCCGGTTTGATGCGATGCGCCGCAACCGCGTCCGGTGTCGCCGTGGAAGTATTCAAAAAACGGAATGTAGTCGCGGAAATGTGGATCGGTTTGTGCCTTTTCACACGTCCCAAACACCGCCCGGCGCCCTTCCCCATCGCGGAGAAAAATCTTGCCCAGGCGGCGGGTGAGTTCATCGGCGACTTGCGACAGCGTGAGGAACTTGCCGCTGCGCGCCGGGCATTCCACCTTGAAATCGTCCCCATAGTAATGATGAAACTTCTGCAACGCCTCGATGATGAGATAGTTCACAGGCATCCAGATCGGGCCGCGCCAGTTGCTGTTGCCGCCAAACAGATTCGTTTCCGCTTCGCCAGGCGAATACGTGACCGAGAGCCGGTTCCCATCAACCCAGTACTCCACGGGATGCTCAGCATGATAACGCGAAAGCGCACGCACGCCGTAGTCGGAAAGAAATTCCGTTTCATCGAGCATCCGCGCCAGCAAGCGCTTCATGCGATGCCCGCGCAACAGCGACAATAACCTGCGCTCGCCGCGCCCGGGTTCATCCCAATGCGAAACCAGCGACGCGAGTTCAGGGCGATGCTTCATCACCCATTCCAGTCGCTTGTTGAATTCGGGCAAGCGCTTGAGCAATTCGGGTTCGATCGTTTCCACCGCGAAGAGCGGAATCAGTCCGACCATCGAGCGAACCTTGAGCTTCGTGATGGAGCCGTCCGGCAGAATGAGTTCGTCGTAATAGAAACGATCTTCATCGTCCCAGAGTCCGATGCCGCTGCCGTGTCCGCCCATGTTCGTCATCGCTTCGGCGATCAGCAGGAAGTGCTCAAAGAACTTGGTCGCCACATCTTGATAGACCGGATTGTGCAGCGCCAGTTCCAACGCGATCCGCATCATGTTCAGCGAGTACATC